>VAXS01000250.1 GCA_005883255.1 Actinomycetota bacterium
GTGGCGATCCTCGACCTGGAGGCCGTGGTGAAACGGCCCGTGGCGATCACCGGGGAGGACGGCGGCGACGCGGTGGCGATCCGCCCGATGACCATCCTGGGCCTGTCCTGGGACCACCGGGCGCTCGACGGGGCGCTCGCGGCCCGGTACCTGGCCACCGTCAAGCGTCACCTGGAGGGCTGGAGCGGGGCCTGAGCGCGGTCAGCAGTAGCGGTGGCGGAGCGCCACCCGGGCGCCGCCCGCGCTGGCCGCCGCCACCCGGCGCAGCTCGTCCGGCCGGCTGCGCGTCACCGCGTTGGCCACCCAGTCCAGCCGGTCGATCATGGTGCGCACCGCCAGGTTCTCCTGCGTCTGGGCCCGCCGCTCGCCCGGCCTGGGCTCGCGCGTCAGCGCGGCCAGCTGGCGCAACGGGCCGGCGTCGCCCGGCTCGAGGTAGCGGACGGTTTCCTCGGCCGGCGCCGGGCGACCGATCAGGTAGCCCTGGGCCCAGTCGCATCCCAGGAGTCGCAGGCGGCGCCACACCTGCTCGGTCTCGACCCCCTCCGCCACCGCCCGCAGGCCCAGGCTGTGGGCGATCTCGATCGCGGCGCGGACGACAACGGCGCTGCGCTCGTCGGTGGCCATCGGCATGACGAACGTCCGGTCGATCTTGAGCACGTCGACGGGCAGCCGGACCAGCCGGGCCATCGACGAGAAGCCCACCCCGAAGTCGTCGAGCGCGACCGAGATCCCGTTCGCGGTGAACTGCTCCATCGCCTGCTCGGCCGAGGACCCCAGCGCGGTGAACGCCCGCTCGGTGATCTCCAGCCGCAGCAGCCGCGGTGGAAGCCCCGCGTCCCTCAGCAGCCGCTGGACGTCGTCCGGCAGGTCGGGGTCGTCGAGGCACTCGGGGGTGAGGTTGACCGCCACCGGGACGGGGAGGCCGGCCCGCTGCCAGCGCCGCGCCTGCCGGATGCCCATGCCCAGCACGTGACGGTTGAACGTCCCGACCAGCCGGCTGTCCTCCACCGCCGGGACGAATTCGTCGGGCGGGACGATCCCGCGCCGCGGGTCGTACCAGCGCACGAGCGCCTCGACGGCGATCACCCGGCCGGTCTGGAGGTCCACCTTGGGCTGGTAGTGGAGGACCAGACGGTCCTGCCTCATCGCCCGCTCCAGGCGCCAGACCAGGCTGTGGGTGGGCATGTGCATGGGTGGCCGATCCCCCTCGCGGCGAGCCATCGGCCGTTCTCGATACCCGTTGAAGAAAGGGGGTAGGAGTGGACCCATGTCCGACCGCACCCTCGACGACCAGCTGGCCAAGTACCTCGCGGACGCCCACTCCATCGAGGAGCAGGCGCTCATCCA
>VAXS01000008.1 GCA_005883255.1 Actinomycetota bacterium
CGATCACCAGCGCGGGCTTCTGCACCGCCTCGATGACGCCGGCCATCGTCATCGTCTTGCCGGTCCCCGTGGCGCCGAGCAGCGTGGAGAAGCGCTCGCCCGCCTCCACGCCCTCGGCCAACGCGGCGATGGCCGCCGGCTGGTCGGCGGTGGGGATGTAGGCGCTGTCGAGCTCGAGCTTGGGCATGCCAGGCTAAGTTAGCGGTCGGGCCTCCTCCCACCCCGGCGGTGGGTCCTCGGTCTGGGTGATGCGCAGGATCCGGCCGTCGCGGAATTCGAGGACCTGCGCCTGGCGCTGGCCCACGTCGCCGAAGGCGCCGCTGCGGCCGGCGACCCAGCTTCGGACCAGGATCCGCTCGCCCGCGGCGCGCGCCTGGTCGATCTCCCCGTGCATGCCCTCGAAGAACGTCAGGAGGTCATGCATGAACTGGCGCAGGCCGTCATGGCCCCGGTAGACGTCGGCGCCCAGGGCCGCCCCCACGTCGCCCAGCCGCCACTCGCACTCGGGGTCGAACAGGGCGACCGTCCCCTCCACGTCGGCCGCCGACCACGCGGCGTACGAGCGTCGAGTCAGCTCGAGGCGCTCCTCGTCGGTCACTAGAGGCCGAGCTCGCGCCGGTAGGTGTGGCGGTAGTCGCCCTCGGCGCCCAGGACGCGGCGGACGTAGGCGCGGGTCTCGGGGAACGGGATGTCCTCGACGCCGAAGCCTCGCTGCCCCGACCTCACGATCCAGCGGTCCACGTTGGTCTCGCCCGCGTTGTAGGCGGCGATCGCCAGCACCCGGTTGCCGCCATAGCGGTCCAGCAGGTAGCGCAAGTAGTAGCTGCCGTACTGGATGTTGATCTGCGGCGTCCCCAGGTCGGCTGTCTGGAAGGTCCGGGCGCCCGAGCGGCGGGCGATGAACCGCGCCGTCTCGGGCTGGATCTGCATCAGGCCCTGGGCGCCGGTGGACGACGTGCGGGCCCGGAACTTCGACTCGGCGAAGATGACGGCCGCGATCAGCGCCGGGTCCAGGTGCTTGGCCTGGGCCTGCTGGCGGATGATGTCCTCGTGGCGCAGGGGGAGCGTGACCTCGCGCACCGCCTTGTCGATCTGGGGCACCAGGATCGCCGCGCCCACCCCGAGCACGCCCGCCACGGCGCCCAGCAGCACCGTCCGGCGGCGGCTCCGGGTCGTCATGCGCCCAGCTTCGCAAGGATCGCCGACAGCTTCAGCTCGAGGTCCCGGAGCGACCCGTCGTTGACCACGACGTGGTCGGCCCGGCGGGCCTTCTCCTCCTGCGAGAGCTGACGGGCGCCGCGCTCGTCCAGGGCGGCGTGGCCGCGCGCGCCCGCCCGCTCGCGCCGGACCGCCTCGTCGGCCACCACGGCCACCGTGGCGTCGAACGCCCCCTCCATCCCGGCCTCGAACAGCAGCGGGACCTCTACCACGGCGGCGCGGGGCGGCGGCCGGCGGCGGCCCAGCTCCTCTCGCCAGTCCCCGATCCGGGCGCCCACCCGCGGCCACAGCAGCCCCCCCAGCCAGGCCCGGTCGGCCGGCGAGGCGAACGCCGCCCGGGCCACCGCGGCGCGGTCCACGCCGTCGTCCGCGCCGACCTCAGGCCCCCAGCGCTCGACCACGGCGTCTCGCACCTCGGGCGACGCGTACAGCTCGTGCACCACGGCGTCGGTGGACAGCGTGGCCGCGCCCAGGCGCTCCAGGGCCGCCAGCGCCTCGGACTTCCCCGCCCCGATCCCGCCCGTCAACCCGACGAAGGGGATCGTGGCGCTAGGAGCCGGCGCGCTCCTCGGCCTCGGCTCCGGCGCCTGCGCCATTCCCGCCCTCTTCCTCGGCCGGGGCCTCGGGGGCGGGCTGGTCGCCGCCGAAGACGTCCTCGGAGAGCCCCAGCTCGGGCACGTGGTCCAGGTCGCCCGCGTCCTGGGCGCCCTCCTCGCCGGGGGCCCGGCGCGGCAGCTCCTGGCCCTCCACCCGCTTGATCGACAGCGAGAGCCGGCGCCGCTCGGAGTCGATCTCCAGGATCTTCACCCGCACGACGTCGCCGGGCTCGATGATCTCGCGGGGGTTCTCGACGTGGTGGGTGGCCAGCTCCGAGATGTGGACCAGGCCCTCCACGCCGTCGAGGATCTCCACGAAGGCGCCGAAGGTGACGACCTTGGTGACCTTGCCCTCCAGCTCGTCGCCCACGTTGTAGGTGTCGACCACGCGCTGCCAGGGGTCCTCCTGGGTCTGCTTGAGCCCCAGGGAGATCCGCTGGCGGTCACGGTCGATGTCCAGGACCTTGACCCGCACGGTGTCGCCGATCGAGAGGATCTCGCTCGGGTGGTTGACGTGCGACCACGACAGCTCGGAGATGTGGATCAGCCCGTCGATGCCGTCGAGGTCCACGAAGGCGCCGAAGTCCACGATGTTGGAGATCTGGCCCTCGACGATCAGGCCGGGCTGCAGGCGGTCGAGGATCTGCTGGCGGACCTCCTTGCGCTCCTCCTCCAGCACCGCCCGGCGGGAGAGCACGACGTTGTTGCGGGAGCGGTTGAGCTCGATGACCTTGCACTCGATCTCCTGGCCCAGGTACTCGTCCAGGTGCGGGACCCGGCGGATGTCCACCAGCGACGCGGGCAGGAAGCCGCGCACGCCCAGGTCGATGATCAGGCCGCCCTTGACGACCTCGATCACCGTCCCCTTGACCGGTTCGCCGGACTCGGCCGCGGCCTCGATGCGCCGCCACGCCTTCTCGAAGCGGGCGCGCTTCTTGGACAGGATCAGGCGGCCGTCCTGGTCCTCCTTGGTGAGGACGAGCGCGTCCACCTCCTCGCCCAGCTGCACCTCGTCGGAGGGATCGACCGACTTGCGGATCGACAGCTCGTTGGACGGGATGACCCCCTCGGACTTGTAGCCGATGTCGACCAGGACCTCGTCGGCGTCTATGCGCACGACCTTGCCGGTCACCACGTCGCCCTCGCTGAACGGGTGCAGCGTGGCGTCGTAGTTGGGGAGGACCTGTCCGTCGACCTCGAGGAGGAGCCCGTCGGAGCCGTCGACGACCTTGGCGTCCGCGGGCGCTGCGGTGGTGGTTTCGGCCATTGGCTGGGGCTGAGGTTAGCAGCGCGACCGCGCGCCACGGCGCTCCTGCGCACCCCTATGATCAGGCCTCATGCCGCGTCGCGAGACCAAGCGCGGAGCCGAGCGGACACCGCTGCGGGGCCGGTGGGACGTCGTGATCTGCGGGGCGAGCTTCGCCGGACTGGCGGTGGCCCGCGAGCTGCAGGGCTCGGGCGCGCGTACGCTTCTGCTGGACCGCTACGCCGTGGGCGAGCGCCAGACGTCCGCCTGCGGCATCCCCACGATGTGGCTCGACGCGCTCGGGCTGCAGGAGTCGATCGACCAGACCTTCGGGGACCTGCTGGTCCACACCCCCCACGGCTCGGTCCGCTGGCGCCTGCCCTGGACGTTCTCCACGTTCGACTACCGCACGCTGTGCCAGCTGCTGCGCGAGCAGGGCGACGACGCCGAGTTCGAGACCGCCACGGTGGACGGCCGCAGCGGCGACGTCGTGCACACCGACCGGGGCGACGTCGCCGGCGGCCTGGTGGTGGACGCGCTGGGGTGGCGGCGGGTACTGGGCCCGGGCGAGGCGGTCCAGCCGCCGGAGGCCTACCTGTCCCGTGGCCTGGAGATCCACCCCGACGGCCGGGGCGAGGACATGGAGCTGTGGATCGACCGGGGCTACGTGCGCGCCGGGTACGCCTGGAGCTTCCCGGCCGCCGACGAGCTGCGCGTGGGGGTGGGCTCGTTCGAGCCCCGCGACCACGTCAAGGAGCCCACCGTGCGGCTGGCTCGTAACCTGGCGCTGCCCACGGTCCGCTACCAGGGCAACTGGATCCCCCACCGCATCCGCCCCGCGTCCGAGGACGGCGTGTTCTTCGTCGGCGACTCGGCGGGGCACTGCATTCCCACCACGGCCGAGGGGATCCGCACCGCGCTCTACTTTGGCCTGGCCTGCGGCCGCGAGCTGCGGGCGGTGGTGGCCGGCCGGCGCACGGGGGCCGAGGCCCTGCGCCGCTACCACGAGTTCAGCGACCGGCACGCCTGGAAGTTCGAGATGATGCTCAAGCTCCAGGACCTAGTGCCGCACATCCCGCCGCGACTGCTGCGTCGCATCCTGGCCACGCTGGGCTTCAAGCCGCTGACCGACTGGGCCTTCGGCCACTATCTCCGGATCGCCCCGCCGCCGGGCTGGCGCCCGGGCGATCGCCGCATGCCGGCGCGCTCGCCCGCGCCGGTCACCGCCTAGCGGCGGCGGTCAGAAGCCGCGGCGCTCGCGGTCGGGCCGGCTCACGTACCCGCCTTGGATGATCACGCGCCGCCAGGCGTGGGCCAGCCAGGCCACCGCCAGCACCAGGACCGTGATCGAGGCGGCCCGCGCCTTCGTGGGGTCAATCGTGCCCACCGTCACGAAGAACAGGTAGAGGACGACCGCGGCGCCCACGATCGCCCAGGCGGCGGCGATCGCCATGTTCCGGCGCGCGCGGCGACGGTCGTCCACGCGGCGGCCGCCGGAGCGTCGCTCGCCCCGGCGGCGCTCGCCGTACGGCATCGGCTCTAGGGCTTCCCTTTCCTGCGCTGAGATCCCGTCACGATAGAACCCGCCTGGCGCGCCGCCCATACGCCATTCGTCCAGTACCCGGTGATTTGGGGGCCGGCGCTACCCGAGGGCGACGCCGCGAGCCGGGACCGGCGACGATTGCACGATCGAGGTCGTGGTCTGGCCGAAGGCCACGAAGCGGTCGACCACCTCCTCCAGGTGCCGCACGTCGCGCAGGTGGGCCTTCACGAAGAAGCAGTCCTCGCCGGTGATGCGGTGGCACTCCACCACCTCCGGGCTCTGGCGCGCCAGCTCGGCCACCCGCTGCAGCTGGCGGGGCGACGGGCGGATGCGGATGACCGCGGTGAGGGCGAGCCCCAGGGCCGCGGGATCGAGCGCCGTGCGGTGCCCGACGATCACGCCGCCGGTCTCCAGGCGCCGGAGGCGATCGGCCACGGCCGGCGACGAGAGCCCCACCCGGCGGCCCAGCTCGGCCAGCGAGAGCCGCGCGTCCTCCTGCAGCTCGGTCAGGAGCCGGCGGTCGGTGTCGTCAACACGATCTTCGGCGAATACGGCCATGAGAGCTTGATTCGCAGGTGCTCGACACCATATCCCTGCGATGAAGCATGGTCAAGCGCGGTTTCGACTGCGATGCTCCGGCATAGTGGAGGCGAAGGTCGGAGCGCTGGGTCCAGCGAGCGGGGGCGCGCGCGGCCGCGCGCTGGTGGAGCGGACGCCGCCGCACGCCTGGTTCCTGGTCAGCGCCGTGTTCCACTACCTGGGGCCCGCGTTCGCGGTGCTGCTGTTCGCGCGGGTGGACGTGCTGGGCGTGGCCTGGCTGCGGATCGCCTCCGCCGCGGCGATCTTCGCCGCCTGGCGCCGCCCGTGGCGGGCGTTCGCGACGCTCGATCGCGCCGGGCGGCGCCTGCTGGCCACGTGGGGCGCGGTCCTGGCCGCGATGAACTGCTGCTTCTACGTGGCGATCGACCGGCTGCCGCTGGGGACGGTGGCCGCGATCGAGTTCCTGCCGGTGGTCGCCCTGGCGGCGGTGGGCGCTCGCACCGCCCGCAACGCGGGGGCGCTGGCGCTCGCCGTCCCCGGCGTCTACCTCCTCACCGACGTGCGGCTGGCGGGCGCGCCGCTGGGCGTGGCCTTCGCCTTCGCCAACGCGATGCTGTTCGCGGCGTACATCGTCCTCGCGCACCGGGTGGCCCGGCATCCGAGCGTGAGCGGGATCGACGGGCTGGCGGCGGCGATGCTGATCGCCGCCGTGGCGGTGACCCCGGTGGGCGGATGGGCGGCGGCGCCGGCCGCGCTGGACCCGGTCGCGCTGCTGGCCGGGGTCGGGGTGGGCCTCTCCTCGTCGGTGATCCCCTACGTCACCGACCAGCTGGCGATGGCCCGCCTGAGCCGGGCCACCTACGCGCTGATGGTCTCGCTGCTGCCGGCCACCGCCACCGTGATCGGGATCCTGGTCCTCACCCAGGTCCCCTCCGCCACCGAGGCGCTGGGCGTGGGACTGGTGGTGGCGGCGGTCGCCGTCCACCGCGACCCCGCCCGGCGCTAACTCCGGACCACCAGGAACGTGCCCGCCGCCAGCAGGGCCACGCCGACCACCCGGCCGGCGTCGATGGGGTGGCGGTGGACCCCGAGGATCCCCAGCTGGTCGACGATCATCGCCATCGTGAGCTGACCGGCGATCGTGGCCGCGGTCACCCCGCCCGCCCCCAGCGAGCGGACCGTCACCAGCACCGTGGTGACGTAGGCCGCGCCCAGCACGCCGCCCAGCAGGTAGTACCAGGACAGGTGGCGCACCTCGCCCAGGTCGCCGAAGCCGCCGCCCCCCAGCAGCGCGATCGCCACCAGGATCACGGTGCCCGTAGCGAACGACACCGCCCCGGCCTGCCAGGTGCCGACCGTGCGCCCCAGCATCGAGTTGATCGGCGCCTGCAGCGCGATCAACCCCCCCACCAGCGCCGTCAGCACGACCGCCAGCCCGCGGTCCAAGGCTATTTCGCCTCCATCCAGTTGGGGCCGATCCCCAGATCGACCGCCAGCGGCGGGTCGAGGTCGTAGGCGGCCTCCATCTGGGCGCGCACGATGTCGCCGGCTCGCTCCGCCTCCGCCTCGGGACCCTCGAACAGCAGCTCATCGTGGATCTGCAGCACGAGCCGGACCGCCAGGCCGGCGTCGGCCAGCGCGTAGTGACAGCGCACCATCGCCACCTTGATGATGTCGGCGGCGCTGCCCTGGATGACCGTGTTGACCGCCAGCCGCTCGCCCAGCTGGCGCACCTGGCGGTTGCGGGCTCGCAGCTCCGGGATCAGTCGTCGGCGGCCGAACAGCGTGGTCACGTAGCCCTCCTGGGCCGCGAAGGCGATGGTCCGCTCGATGAACTCGCGCACCTTGGGGAAGCGGTCCAGGTAGCGCTCGATGAAGGCGTCCGCCTCCTCGCGCTCGATCTGCAAGCGGTCGGCCAGGCCGAACCCCGAGAGCCCGTAGACGATGCCGTAATTGATCATCTTGGCCTTGGAGCGCGCGCCCGGGTCCACCTGCTCGGGCGCCAGGCCCAGGATCTCGCCGGCGGTGGCGGTGTGGACGTCCTCGCCGCGGGCGAAGATCTCGCGCAGGGCCTCCTCGCCGGCGATCTGGGCCAGCACGCGCAGCTCCACCTGCGAGTAGTCGGCCGAGACCAGCAGGTTGCCGGGCTCGGCCACGAAGC
>VAXS01000009.1 GCA_005883255.1 Actinomycetota bacterium
CCTCGGCCGGCGAGCGCCTGCCGCGAGCTGGCCGCGCACGCCGGGCTCCTGCGACCCCCGTCCGGGGCCTGCCCGTTGCTGCTGCGCCGCGGCGCCCCGCAGTCGCTGGTGCGAGGCCGGGTGGGCACGCGCCGCGTCGACCGGCTGGTGCGCCCCGGCTGCGACGCCGCCTGGACCGCGCTGCCGGTGCTCCTGACCGGCCGCTAGACCGCGGCCGGCTCGCCGCGCCGGCGGGGCGCGCGGGACTCCAGCACCGCCTGGGCGCCCCGCCCGGGCGCGAACACGATCGCGCGGCGGCGCATGCCCTCGGGCCGCGGGTCGGGCGCGCGCAGGTCGGCGCGGCGCAGGAGCGTGCGCAGCACCACCTCGAGCTCGAAGCTGGCGAACGTTCCGCCCAGGCAGCGCCGGCGCCCGCCGCCGAACGGAAGCCACTCGTAGGTGCCGGGCGTGCGTCCCAACCAGCGCTCGGGCCGGAAGGCCTCGGGCTCGGGGTAGAGATCCGGGCGGCGGTGCACCAGCCAGATGCAGGGCGCGACCATCACGCCCGCCGGCAGCCGGCCCACGCCGGGAAGCTCCCATGGCCCGGCCAGCATCCGCGCCACCAGCGGGAGCGGCGGGTGCAGCCGCAGCGTCTCCAGCGTCACCGCCTCCAGGTAGGCGCCGTCGGAGTCCTGGTCGCGGCACTCGGCGGTCAGCCGCTCCAGAGCCTCCGGGTGGCGCAGCAGCCGCTCGAAGGCCCAGGCCAGCGCCGTGGCCGTCGTCTCGTGGCCGGCCAGCAGGAGCGTCACCAGTTCGTCGCGCAGCTCGCGGTCGCTCAGCCCCCGCCCGTCCTCGTCGCGGGCGCCCAGCAGCAGCGAGAGGATGTCGTCGCGCTCGGCCAGGTCGGCGGCCCGGCGCCGGCGGGCGATCTCGTCGTAGATGACCGCGTCGACCCGGTCGCGCACGCCCAGGAAGCGCCGCCAGGGGCTGGCGGGCCCCAGGTCCCGGCGCAGCCAGGGCAGCATCACCACCCGGCGCGTGGACATGGCCACCAGCGCCCGCAGCGCCTCGCGCACGGCGGCCAGGCGCGCCGGCTCCTCCACCCCGAAGACCACGCGCGCGATCACGTCCAGGGTGATCGCCTGCATGCGCTCCTGCAGCCGGAACGGGCTGTGCCGGGGCCAGCCGTCCAGGGCCTCGTCCGCGATGGCGGCGATCAGCTCCTCGTAGGTGGACAGGCGCTCGCCGTGGAAGGAGGGCAGCATCAGGCGCCGGGCCCGCAGGTGCTCGTCGGCGTCGAGCAGGAGGACGGAGCTGGGCCCCATCACCGGCTCCAGCGACGCGTTGGCGGCGCCCGCGCGCAGCAGGTCGGCATCGGCGGTGAAGATCGGCCGCAGCAGCGCCGGGTCGGAGACGAAGACCAGCGTCCCCACCGCCGCCAGCCGCACCGTGAACACGTCGCCGTAGCGGGCCCGGGCGCGCTCCATGAAGCGCTCGGGCCGCGCGATCCACGCCAGGGTCTGGCCCACCGGCGGGATGCGGGGCCCGGGCGGGAGCGGCATCAGATCGGAATGTCCCAGAGCGGGAACCAGCGCTCGAGCTCGGGCTCGACCGGCAGCTCCTCGCCCAGCTGCGCCTTGAGCTTGAGCTCGCGCTCGTTGTCGCGCTGCTGCTCGCCGGCGGCGGGCACGAACGGATAGAAGCGCCCGCGCTTGTAGTTGTAGATCCAGTACACCTTGCCGCCGGTGCGATCGCGGAAGGGGAACACGGCGCACAGGATGCGATCGCCGTAGCCCCCGGTCTCCAGCGCCCCGCCCACCGCGTTGAGCCCCACCACCAGGTCCTCGAGGTCGGGGTCGCGCAGGATCATCCACCGGTAGCCGAACGAGTCGTCGCTGGTGTCGATCTTCGTGCCCGACTCGCTGGAGGTGGCCGACACCACCTCCTGCATGTCGGTTGCGATCTGGTTGAAGTCGGCGGTGTCCAGCGCCTGGAAGACGATCCCGGCCGCGCCGTCCGTCTTCAGGCCCAGCTCGGTGTCCAGCGTGACGTAGGCGGTGGTCATCGCGAACAGCCGGTCGGGGGCCGGCGCCTTGAGGTCGCGCCGGCCGCGAAGGACGTCGAGCAGGCCCATCGCCGCCGGCTCAGGCGGTGCCCTGGAGCTGGGCCTCGAGCCGCTGCAGGGCGGCCAGGCGCTTCTCCAGCGGCGGGTGCGTCGAGAACAGGTTGGTGAACGACTGCTTGACGGTCGGCGGGAAGATGTAGAAGGCCTTGAGCTCCGAGGGCGCCGCGCGCAGGTCCCGCTGCGGGATGCGCTCCATCGTCCCGGCGATCTTCATGAGCGCCGAGGCCAGCGCGCTGGGCCGCCCGGTGATGATCCCCGAGCCGCGGTCGGCCGCGAACTCGCGGTAACGCGAGAGGGCCTGCAGCAGGATGAAGGAGACGATGTACACGGCCACCGAGATCAGGACCAGGGCGATGCCGCTGACGTTGTCGTCGCCGCCGTCGCCGTCCCCCCCGAAGCCGCCGCCGAAGAAGAATCCAAACTGCACGATGTAGGCGGCGATCGTGGCGAAGAAGGAGGCGATCGTCATCACCATGACGTCGCGGTTCTGGACGTGGGTGAGCTCGTGGGCCAGCACGCCCTCGAGCTCGGCGGGGCTGAGGAGGTCCATGATCCCGGTGGTGGCGCACACCGTGGCGTTCTTGGGCGAGCGCCCCAGCGCGAAGGCGTTGGGCATCGAGGTCTGGGCCACGGCCACGCGCGGCTTGGGCAGGTCGGCCTGGACGCACAGGCGCTCGATCGTCGCGTGCAGCTGGGGCGCCTCCTGGGGCGAGACCTCGTGCGCGCCCATCGCGTGCAGCGCCAGCTTGTCCGAGACGAACAGCTGGAGCAGGAGCAGGCCGCCGGCGATGACCCCCACGACGATGGCGCCCACTCCAGCGGCGAGCAGGGCCGCCACCAGCGCGGCGTAGACGACGCCGAGGAGGAACAGCGTGAGCGTCATCCGGATCTGGAGTCCGGGGTCGCGACCGATCTTGCGCCTGCGAGCCATGGCCATCATTCTCGCAAACGGGGGAGGCCGGCTGGTCCGCTAGCCCTCCCCGAACACGTCCTCCAGGACGCCCTCCATGCCGTCGATCGCGAAGGCGGTGCGCAGGTGGCGCTCGACCTCCTCGCGGTTGCGGCCGGTGTCGGCCAGCTCGATCGCCACCAGCCGGGCGGCGTCGAGGTCGGCGCCGGCTCCGTCGCCCGCCACCACGTCCGTCCGGGCCAGCGCGTCCTCCAGCGCGGCCGCCTCGCGGCGGGCGGCCTCCGCGCCCAGGACGAGCGCCCGGGCCGCCTCGTGCACCCGCCCGGCGGCGCGGGCGAGCGGGTCGGCGGGGCCCGGCGACGGCGCGCTCACGCCCCGAGGATAGCCGCCGGCCGCACCACCCGCCACGCGTCCTGCTACGGTCCCGCGCGCCAAAATTCCTGCAAACCGCCAGGAAAGTTGGGGGACCCAGCTACAGTGCCGCACCGCATGCGTCGCCGTGTAGCGCTCTTCGTCGCGCTCGCGATCGGGCCCCTGCTGCTGTGGGGGCTGCTGCCGCTGGCCTCCAGCGGGAGCAAGCTGGGCCGGATCGCGACCCGCATCCACCACAAGCAGCAGAAGGTCGACCGCCTGAAGTCCAAGGAGGGCGTCCTCAGCACCGACATCGCGCAGGCGACCTCGCGGATCGTCACGCTCCAGCGCCGCCAGGACGTCCTCCAGGCCGACCTGGACCGCAAGCAGGCCGAGCTGCAGCGGATCCAGGAGGACCTGCGGCGCACCCGGGCCCGCCTGGCCCGGCTCCGCGCCCGCCTGGCCCTCTCCCGCACGGTCCTGGCCCGGCGGCTGGTGCAGATCTACCAGGCCCAGCCGCCCGACATCGTGACCGTGCTCCTGAGCTCCAAGGGCTTCGCCGACCTGCTGGAGCGCAGCGAGTTCATGCACCGCATCAACGACCAGGACAAGCGGATCGTCACGGCCGTCCGCGACGCCCGGGACGCGACCAGGCGCGCCGTCGACCACCTGGCCGGGCTCGAGGAGCGCCAGCAGCGGCTCACCCAGCAGGTGCTGGTCCAGCGCAACCAGGTGGCCGGCGTCAAGCTCCGGCTGGCCGGCGCCCGCGCCCAGAAGGCGCGGGTCCTGCGCTCGGTGCGCGGCGAGCGCCAGGAGGCACAGGAGGACCTGGCCGCGCTGCAGCGCGAGCAGTCCCGCATCCAGGGCGTCCTCACCAACGGCTCGAACTCGGGCGGCCCCGTCCGCCAGGGCAGCGGCCGCCTCGTCTGGCCGGTCAACGGGCCGATCACCTCCCCGTTCTGCGAGCGCCGCGCCTGGGAGGCCTGCCATCCCGGGATCGACATCGGCGTGTCCTCGGGGACCCCGATCCACGCAGCCGCCGCGGGGGTGGTGGCCCTTGCCGGGCCCGCCGGTGGCTACGGGAACTACACCTGCATCAACCACGGCGGCGGCCTCTCGACCTGCTACGCCCACCAGTCGTCGATCCAGGTGAGCGTGGGCCAGCACGTCAGCCAGGGCCAGGTCATCGGGCTCACGGGCTGCACCGGGCTGTGCTTCGGTCCGCACCTGCACTTCGAGGTGCGGATCAACGGCGGGGTGGTCAACCCCATGAACTACCTCTGACGCTGCCCCCGCGGCCCTGAGCTAGCCTGCCCGGCGTGCAGCCGGAGGTCCACGTCCTCGGGATCTCGCTCAAGACGTTCGGGATCGCCTTCGCCCTGGCGTTCGTCGCCATCGGGCTCCTGATCGCGCGCCGCCTGCGCGAGCTGGGCAAGCCCACGGAGTGGGCCTACGAGATGACCCTGGCCAGCCTGGTGGGCGGGCTGGTGGGATCGCGGCTGTACTTCATCGTCCAGAACTACGACAGCGTCAAGCACGACCTGCTGGGCAACCTGTTCAGCGGCTCGGGCCTGGTCTGGTACGGGGGCCTGCTGGGCGGCGCGATCGCCGTGGTGGCCTGGGCGCGCTGGCGCGGGCTGTTGAACCTCGGGCTGCTCGACCTGGCCGCCACGCCGCTGGCCCTGGGCTACGCGATCGGCCGCGTCGGCTGCCAGGTCTCGGGCGACGGCGACTACGGCAAGGTCTGGCACGGGCCCTGGGCCATGGCCTACCCGCACGGCACCGTGCCCACCACCCACACCGTCCACCCCACGCCGATCTACGAGACGGTGGCGATGGGCCTGGTGGCGATCGTGCTCTGGCGGCTGCGCGACCGGCTGCGCCCCGGGCTCCTGTTCGCTCTCTACCTCGTGCTCTCCGGCACCGAGCGGCTCCTGGTCGAGTTCATCCGCCGCAACCACCACGTCGTGGACGGCCTGACCGCGCCGCAGCTGGAGAGCATCGCGCTGATGGCGATCGGCGGGGCCTGGCTGGCGGTGGCGGCCACGCGGGGCGGGTGGGGCGCCCGGCTCGCGCCCGCCAGCTAGCCCGCACGGGCCGCGCCGAGCCTCCGCCGGACGTTCGCTAGCTTGACTCTCCGATGGACCGCCGCCGGGCCATCGTCGTCGGCCTGCTCGCCCTCGCCGCCCTGGCGGGAGTGGGATTCGCCGTGCACGAATCCCGGGATCATGGCGCCCGCGCCGCGCCCCAGCGCGCGGGGGTGGCCGCCGTCCACCGGGCCTCGGCGAGCGCGCTCGCCCGCCGGGTGGCCCGCGCCGACGCCCGGGTGGTGGCCGCGGCGCTGCGGCACGTCTCGGTGGTGCGCCAGGGGACGCGCCACCGCCGGGAGATCGCGCTCACGTTCGACGACGGGCCCAGCGCCTACACCCACCAGGTGGTGAGCATGCTCCGGCGCCTGCGCGTGCCCGGCACGTTCTTCACGGTGGGGATTCACCTCGACCGCTATCCGGCCGCGATCGCCGGCGAGCTCCACGCCGGTTTTCCCGTCGAGGACCACACGGTGAACCATCCCGCCCTCGCCCCCATGCCGGCGGCCGGCCAGCGGCGCGAGATCCGCGGCGACGCCCGGCGCCTGACCGGGCTGGGCGCGCCCTGGCCGCGGCTGTTCCGGCCGCCCTACGGCTCCTACGACCGCACCACGGTGGCCATCACCCGCAGCCTGGGCATGCTGGTCGTCCTCTGGACGGTCGACACCGAGGACTACCTGCGCCCCGGGCGCAAGAAGATCGTGGCCAAGGCGGTGGCCGGTGCCCGCCCCGGAGCCATCATCCTGATGCACGACGGGGGCGGCGATCGTTCGCAGACGGTCGCCGCGCTGCCCGCGATCGTCCGCCGCCTGCGCCAGCGCGGTTACCGCCTGGTGACAGTCCCCCAGCTGCTGCGCGCGCGCGGGATGTCACTCGGTAGGGGCTGGATGTTCGGCGCCTGACGCTCTACCCTCCGGGGCGGCGTACCCCCTAAAGCCGGCGCCCCCACGAACCGATAGAGGTCGTAGGGGCGTGCTCGGCTCCCCTACCCCGGATGCGGACGACACGGGCCCTCATCGCCGGTCTCGGGACCACCGGGTCCCTGGTGGCGGCGGTCGCGTGCGTGGCCCTGATCGCCAGCGCCGTGATCGCCTTCAAGGGCTGGCCGGGAACCGGCCTGGGGGACCACATCCGCAGCCTGTTCGTCAACGACCAGCCCCCGGTGAGCACGGGCCCGCCGGGCACCGGCGCGGTCGCCGCCGGCGCCGCTCCGGCCGCCGCGGCGGTCGTCGCCGCGCCCGCCGGCCCGGCGTTCGGCCCGGGTGCCGGAGCGTTCGGTCCCGCGCCGGGCGGCGGCGGAGGCGGCGGGGCCCCCGGCGGGACGAACGGCGGCGGCGCGACCCCGATTGCGGGCGGCGGCCGAAACGGCGGGCCCTCGAGCGGCCCGTCCACGCCGAGCCTGCCCGCGCTCCCCAGCTCGCCCAGCGTGACCGACACGGTGCGGAGCACCACCCAGAGCGTCACGCAGGGCGTCCGGAACACCACCTCCACCGTCGGCAATGCGATCGGCGGCAGCGCCGGCGGCGCGGTCTCGGGCGCCGGCCAGACGGCGGGCGACACCGTCGACCACGCCACCGACCAGCTGCTGGGCCACTAGCCCCGGGCGGCGAACGCCTTCTCGACGAACCGCAGGGACTCGCCCTGCATCTCGGGGTCGTGCTGGATCGAGCGGTGGTGGCCGCCCGGCAGCGCGATCAGGCGCTTGCGCGGCATGCGCGCCGCGCGGTAGAGGGCGGCGGAGTGGTCGACCGGTATCTGCTCGTCGCCCTCCGCGTGCAGCAGCAGCATGGGCGTGCGCAACTCGGGCACGACCAGGCTCAGGTCGTGCTCGCGCAGGAAGGCCTCGAACGCCGGCGCGTCCAGGCGGAAGTCTGGAGCCTGGTCGCGATGGGACTGGAGGCGCAGCAGGTGCTCGGTGCCGGCCGGGCAGATCGCCACCACCGCGTCGGCGTCCAGGCGCTCCGCGGCCAGCAGGGCGACGTAGCCGCCCAGGCTGGATCCCCGGAGCGCCAGCGGGCCGGGCGGCAGCAGGCCCGCGATCGCCGCCACGTCCTCCACCACCCGGTGGTCGAGCGCGCCCTCGCTCTCGCCGTGCCCCCGCTGGTCGAAGGCGATCGCGGCCAGGCCGGCCGCCCGCGCGCCCCGGGCGAATGAGGATGCCCACGGCCGGCGATCATCCCACGCCCCGGCGATAATGCGCTGCCGATGGCAGCCACCCGGGAGCTCTCGCACGTCTATCCGCTGGGCAGCCGCGTCAACGAGGCGGGCCGCCTCGAGGTGGGCGGGTGCGACGCGCTCGAGCTGGCGCGCGAGCACGGCACGCCGGCCTACGTCGTGGCCGAGGACGACCTGCGCGCGCGCGCGCGGGCGTTCCAGCAGGCGCTGGCGGCGCGCCACGACGACTTCGAGGTGCTGTTCGCGTCGAAGGCCTTTCCCTGCACCGCCGCCTACCGACTGTTCGCGGCGGAGGGACTGTCGTGCGACGTGGCCTCTGGCGGCGAGCTGCACATGGCGCTGGCGGGCGGGTTCGAGCCGGCCCGGATCTACCTGCACGGCAACGCCAAGTCCGAGGCCGAGCTGCGCCAGGCGCTGGAGGCGGGCGTCGGCCATGTGGTGATCGACAACTTCGACGACGTCGACCGGCTGGAGCGGCTGGTGGGCCCGGGCAACTCCCAGCGGGTGCTCGTGCGGGTGACGCCAGGGATCAAGCCCAGCACCCACGACTTCGTCTCCACCGGCCACATCGACTCCAAGTTCGGCCTCGAGCTGGACGACGCCCGGGCGGCAATCGACCGGCTGCGGAGCTCCGACCGCCTGGAGCTTCGGGGCATCCACATCCACATCGGGTCGCAGATCTTCGAGCTGGGCTCGTTCCGGCGGGCGATCGAGGCCATCGCCGGCCTGGGCGAGTTCCCGGTCTACGACCTGGGCGGCGGCCTGGGGGTGGCCTACACCGCCGAGGACGAGCCCCCGTCGATCGAGGCCTACATCGAGGCCAAGGTGGCGGCCGCGCACGAGGCGCTGGGCCGCGAGCGGCGGCTGCTGATCGAGCCCGGCCGGGCGCTCGTGGCCAACGCCGGGGTGACGCTCTACACGATCGAGACCGTCAAGCGGGGGCTGTCCACCTACGTCGGCGTGGACGGGGGCATGTCCGACAACCTGCGGCCGATGCTCTACGGCTCGGTCTACGAGGCGGCGATCGCCGATCGCCTGGACCCGGGCGGGGAGCTGTGCCAGGTGGCCGGCAAGCACTGCGAGTCGGGCGACGTGGTCGTGCACGACGTGCACCTGCACGAGCCCCGCCCGGGCGACGTGCTGGTCACACCGGCCACCGGCGCCTACGGCCACGCCATGGCCAACAACTACAACGGGGTCCCGCGCCCGCCGGTGGTCTTCTGCAGGGACGGGGACGCCCGCGTCGTCGTACGCCGCGAGACCTACGACGACCTCCTGTCCCGTGACGCCGGCTGACGGGCCCTTCCGCGTCGGGCTGCTGGGCCACGGCACGGTGGGCGGCGCCTTCGCCGCCCTCCTGGCCGAGCGGGCGGAGATGGTGGGCGCGATCGTGGGGCGGCCGCCGGAGCTCGTGGGCCCGCTCACCCGCAGCCGGGGCGCGTACGAGGAGATCCTGGAGCGCTCGGACGTGGTGGTGGAGCTGATCGGGGGCACCGACCCCGCGCGCGAGTACATACTGCGCGCCCTGCGCGCCGGCCGGCACGTGGTCACCGCCAACAAGCAGCTGCTCTCCCAGCACGGCGCGGAGCTCTACGCGGCCGCGCGCGAGAACGGGGTGTCGCTGCGCTTCGAGGCGGCGGTCGCGGGGGTGGTCCCGGTGGTGCGGGTGCTCCAGGAGACCCTGGCGGTCACGCACGTGGAGCGCATCCACGGGATCGTCAACGGGACCACCAACTACATCCTCACCGAGATGGCGCGCACCGGGGCCTCGTACCAGGAGGCGCTGAGCCAGGCCCAGCGGCTGGGCTACGCCGAGGCGGAGCCCAGCGAGGACGTCAACGGGAAGGACGCCGCCGCCAAGATGGCGATCCTGGCCAACCTGGCCTTCGGGGCGCCGGTGCGGCTGGACCAGGTCCCCTACGAGGGGATCGAGCACCTCACCCCCGACGACATGGAGTACGCGGGCGAGCTGGGGCTGGAGCTGAAGCTGCTGGGCACCGCCGAGCGGGTGCAGGGCGGGATCTCGGTGCGAGTGCACCCGGTCTTCCTCTACCCCGGCCATCCGCTGGCCTCGGTGCTGGGGCCGTTCAACGCGGTGACCATCGAGTCGCCGACGATCACGGAGGTCACGCTGTCAGGCCCGGGCGCCGGCGGGCCCCAGACGGCGAGCGCCGTGCTGGGCGACGTGGTCAGCGCGATGGTGGGCCCGCCGCTGGTCTTGGACGAGCCGGCGATCCAGCTGCCGGTGGTGACCGAGGTGGTCTCGGCCTTCTACCTGCGCCTGGAGGTGGCGGACCGGCCCGGGGTCCTGGCCCAGGTGGCGCAGGTCCTGGGGCTGCAGGGGATCTCGGTCAAGTCGGTGGTGCAGAAGGGCTTGGGCGACCAGGCGCGGCTGGTGATGGTGGTGCACCCGGTGGCGGAGTCGCGCTTCTTCGCGGCGATGGAGCTGATCGGGGGACTGGACTTCATGCGCTCGGCGCCCCGGGCCATCCGGGTGATCGAGGAGGAGTTCCTCTGAGTGTCCCTCTCATTCAGCGCTACCGCGACCGCCTGCCGTTCGAGGCCGACGACCCGGTGGTCACGCTGCACGAGGGCTCGACGCCGCTGGTGCCCGCGCCCAGGCTGTCCGAGCGGGCGGGGGCCGAGGTGTGGCTGAAGCTCGAGGGCGCCAACCCCACCGGCTCGTTCAAGGACCGCGGCATGACCTGCGCGGTCTCGGCCGCGCTGCGCGAGGGGGCCCAGGCCGTGGTGTGCGCATCCACCGGGAACACCGCGGCCAGCGCCGCCGCCTACGCCGCCCGCGCCGGCCTGCGCGGCGCGGTGATCGTCCCCGAGGGCAAGATCGCCACCGGCAAGCTGGCGCAGGCGTTGATGCACGGGGCCCGAGTGGTGGCGCTGCGCGGGAACTTCGACCAGGCGCTGGCGCTGGTGCGGGAGCTGGTCGACCGCCACCCGATCGCGCTGGTCAACTCGATCAACGACTTCCGCCTGGAGGGACAGAAGACCGCGGCCTTCGAGGTCCTGGACGAGCTCGACGAGGTGGACGCGGTGTGCCTGCCGGTGGGGAACGCCGGGAACGTCACCGCCTACTGGAAGGGGTTCGTCGAGGCGGACGCCGCGCCGCGGATGCTGGGCTTCCAGGCGGAGGGCGCGGCGCCGCTGGTGCGCGGGGAGCCCGTCGCCGAGCCCGAGACCGTGGCCAGCGCGATCCGGATCGGCAACCCGGCGCGCTGGGAGGAGGCGATGGCCGCGATCGTTGGCTCCGGGGGCGCGATCGAGGCGGTCTCGGACGCGGAGATCGTCGACGCCTACAGGCTGCTGGCCGCCGGCGAGGGCGTGTTCTGCGAGCCAGCATCGGCGGCCGCCGTGGCAGGGCTGCTGCGCTACGGCCCCCGCGGGGCGCGGCGCCTGGTCTGCGTCCTCACCGGCCACGGGCTCAAGGACCCGCAGGCGGCGCTGGAGAGCGCCGGCGCGGTGATGCCCTGCGAGGCGTCGCTGGGCGCGCTCGAGGAGGCGGTGCTGGCGTGAGGCGGCGGCGGCTCGTCCGGGCGCCGGCCACCTCGGCCAACCTCGGGCCGGGCTACGACGTGTTGGCGGCGGCGCTGCAGCTGCACCTCGAGCTCGAGGTCGAGGAGACCGGGGAGTTCGCGGTGCGGACCGACCTCGAGGTGGCCCGCGATCGCTCCAACCTGGTGGTGCGGGCGTTCGAGCGCCTGCACCCGGCCGACGGGTTCACCTTCACGATCCGCTCGCCGATCCCGCCCGCGGGCGGGCTGGGCTCGAGCGCGGCGGCGATCGTGGCCGGGCTGATGGCCGCCGACCACGTGTTCGAGCTCGACGCCGACCTGCTGGCGACCGCGGTCGAGCTGGAGGGCCATCCCGACAACGTGGCGGCGGCGCTGCTGGGCGGCTTCGTGGTCTACGCCGGCGGACGGGCGGCCCGGATCGAGGTCCCCGCCGGCCTGGAGGCGGTGGTCGTGGTCCCGGAGACGGAGCCTGTCGCGACCGCGGACGCCCGGGCCGCGCTGCCGGCGGAGGTGCCGCTGGCCGACGCCGTGGCCAACGTGGGCCATGCCGCGCAGCTGGTCCTCGGCCTGGCCCAGGGCGACTGGGACCTGGTGGCCCGCGGCCTGAAGGACCGCCTGCACCAGCGACGCCGCGCCCACCTCTACCCGCGCTCCCTCGAGCTGGCCGACCGGGCCGCCGATCTGGGCGCCCTGGGCGGGACGATCTCCGGCGCCGGCCCCGCCGTCCTCGTGTGGACCCACTACGAGCAGACCGCCGGCGTCGTCGAGGCGCTCCGCCGCGAAGCCCCGGACACCCGCATCACCCGCGTGCCCTTCGAGCCCGAGGGCGCCCAGGTGCGCGAGCTCTAGCCAGCGCAACGAGCGCGAGCTCTAGCGGCGGCCGCCGGCGAGCTCGCCGGCGAGGGACTCGACGCGCTCGGAGGCGTCCTCGAGGCCGAGGCGGTCGAGCAGCTCGCGGGCCAGCGCCAGGTAGTCCGCGCCGAGGTCGGGGCGGTAGTCGAGGATCGAGACCGCGCGCTCGGCCGACTCCGCGTAGGCGATCGACTGGCGGATCGTGGTCCGGAACACCTGGTCCGGGTAGGCGTCGGCCAGCGACTGGTAGGCCTCGCGCGAGTGCACGGTGCGCATGTCGGCCAGGTTGAGCACCACGCCCACCCAGTTCAGGTCCGGGTTCAGGTTCTCGCGCGCCAGGTCGATGACCTCCAGCGCCTGCTCCACTCCCTGCAGCGCGAAGTACTGGGCCTCGGCGGTGATCAGCGCGTGGTCGGCGGCCACCAGCGCGTTGACCGTCAGCAGCCCCAGCGAGGGCGGGCAGTCCACCAGGATCACGTCGTACCCGTCGCCCAGCCCCCGCAGCGCCCGGCGCAGCGTGAGCTCGCGACCCATCTTGCCGGTGAGCGCCAGCTCGGCCTCGGCCAGCTGCAGGTTGGCGGGGATGACGTCGTCGTGGATCGCCTCGGTCGCCGGGCGGCTCCCGCCCAGGACCTCGGCGATCGTGGGCTCGGCGTCGGGCGGGAGGTCGAAGTAGTCGGAGAGGTTCCCCTGCGGATCCAGGTCGACCGCCAGCGTCTCCAGGCCCACCCGCCGGAACACGTCGGCCAGCGTTCGGACGGCGGTCGTCTTCCCGGTGCCCCCCTTCTGGGAGAGGACTGCGATCGTCACCGCCATCTGGCGCGATGCTAACGGCCCGCGCCGGCGGGCGCCTCAGGCGGTGACGCGGGAGGAGGGGCCCCGATCCTCGGCGCCGCCGAGGACCTCCGGGACCGAGACGAAGCGCAGGCTGTGGCAGCCGACGATGATCTCATCGCCGTCCTGGAGCGTGCTCCACTCCACGCGCTCGCCGTTGACGAAGACCCCGTTGAGGCTGCGGTCGTCCAGGATCCGCACGCCGTCGGGGCCGCGGACGATCAGCGCGTGGCGACGGGAGACGGTGGGGTCGTCGAAGCGGATGTCGGCGGCCAGGCTGCGGCCGACACGCGTCCACTGGTTGGTCAATCCGAAGACGGTGGCCCGCCCCGCGCGCTCATAGGCGAGGTACTCGCCGGGCTCGGTCAGCCCGGTGCGGACCTCGTCGAGCCACCCCAGCTCCTCCGCGCCCTCGGACTCCGGCCACGGGCGCCCATGGAACCGGCCGGTCCCGAACAGCGAGGCGCGCACGAACTCCGTGCCCCCGCAGCCGGGGCAGCGAGGAAGCTCGTCGTCATTCGCCAGGTTGACGACGTAGTCGCAGGAGGTGCACCTGAACGATCCGATTCCGGCGAGGGTGCCGGACTCGATTGCCTCCAACTTCCCTCCCTCGTCGCGACCGTTGGACGCGACGGCCGCTTCTGATACCGCGCCCATCCTACCCGGTCGGTCAAAGCAAAGAACGCCTGATACCAGCGGATCATGCTCGATTGCGGGCGAATGTTCGGGCGGGGCAGGAGATCGGCCACCCGGCGGCGAAACCGCCCGGTCATGGCTCTGACCAGGAAGGTCGAGACGCCGGTCACGCTGGAGCAGGAGCTGCTCCGCCGGGGCGTGGACGACCGTACGAAGTCCAGCCCGCGCTGCGCCGACTGCCGCCGCACTCCGCTCGTGGGCGAGCGCGTGCACCGGTACGAGGACGGCCGGCTGTGCTGCGAGCTCTGCCGGCCGTTGCGCCGCGACGAGCCCGTCGGCTCCGAGCTGGTGCTCGGCAGCGAGCACGGCCACGCGGTGCGCATCACCCGCGCGGCCGCGTAGGGCGCGGGCGGCGGGTAGGCTCTCGCCGCCCCGTGGACCCGTTCAGCGTCACCGTGACGATCGCCAAGCCGCGCGAGGAGGTCTTCGAGTACCTCGCCGACCTGGCCAACCACGCGGAGTTCACGGACCACTACCTCAAGGACTGGCACCTCACGCGCGAGGACTCCTACGGGCGCGGCGCCGGCGCGCGCTTCCGGGTGGCGGCGCCCGGCAACCGCTTCCCCTGGGCCGACACCACGCTTGTCGAGGTCGATCCCCCCTACCGCATCGTGGAGATCGGGCGGGCCGGGAAGTACAACCGGATCCGGGTCACCGGCGTGTACACGCTCACCCCCGGGCCCGGCGGGACGACGCGGGTCGAGTTCCGCAACGAGGTCGAGCCCGCGCTGCTCACCGACCGCCTGCTGGAGAAGCTGGGCGCGCGGACCTGGCTGCGACGCCAGAGCCGCAAGGCCCTGCGCCGCCTGCGGAGCATCCTCGAGGAGGGGCTGGATCGCGGCACCCGGGCCACGATCGCCGGATAAACTCCCGCCGCCGTGACGAGACGTCCGCGCACGCCGCTCGCGCTGCTCGCGCTCGCCGCCCTGGCGTTGCTCGCCGGCTGCGGCAACCAGAAGTCGGTGGTAACCGCGGCCGACACCGAGGGGCCCTACCTGGACGTCGGGCCGCTCCAGTACCAGGTCCAGATCTCGCGCCAGCTCAACCCGCACGACAACGAGGACCGCTCGTACTTGGTCGGCGTTCCCAACCCGGACGGCCTCAAGCCGAACGAGACGTGGTTCGCCGTGTTCATCCGGGTCAAGAACCCGACCGGCCGTTTCGTCTACCCGGCGCGCCAGTTCGAGATCACCGACACGCAGGGGAACACCTACCGGCCGGTGGCGGTGGGCGGCGACAACGTCTTCGCCTACCGGCCGACGCCGATCTCCCCCGCCGGCGTGCTGCCCTCGAACGACAGCACCGCACGCACCGGGCCGATCGGCGGGGCGATGCTGCTGTACCGGCTGACGCTCGACACCGTGGCCAACCGCCCGCTGAAGCTGCACATCTTCAGCCCCGCCGGCGCCCCGCGCGAGGCCGAAGTCGAGCTGGACGTCTAGTTACTTCCCCAGCGCCGTCGCCAGGATGTCGTGGGCGATCGGCGCCGGCGCCTGTCCGCCCGCTCCCGCCCGGCCGCGGTGCCCGTCCCGAACTTCACCACCCCAATCATCAGCTTGCGCAGGGTGGCGGCCACCTGCGGCGTGGTCACCCGAGCCCGCTGCACGCCCTCCCCCAGCAGCAGGTGCGGCTTCACCCGCAGCCCATGGTTTCCGATCGTGGCGGCGATCGAAACCATCTCCAGCGGCGAGGCCAGCACCTTGCCCTGGCCGATCGCGGTCGAGCCCAGGTCCAGGTCGTCGCCGATGTCGCTGGGCTGCGGCATCTCGCTCACGGCGGCGCCGGGGATCGCGGGCTGCTCGTTGAAGCCGTAGCGCTCCGCCACCTGGACCAGCTTCTGCTTGCCCACCTTCACCCCCAGCGGCGCGAACACCGAGTTGCACGACTCGGCGAACGCCTCCACGAACGTGCCGCCGCACGACTCGCCGTTGGCGTTCGACAGCCGCACCCCGGACAGCAGCGCGGCGCTCTCCACGGGGAAGGTGTCGCTCAGGCGGATCTTGTGCGCCTCCAGCGCGGCGGTGGTGGTGACGAGCTTGAAGGTCGAGCCCGGCGGGCCGGTGGCCGAGTAGGCCAGGCCGGCCAGCGCCAGCACGTCACCCGTGGCGGGCCGGATCACGGCCACGCCGCCGTTGAGCCCGCCCAGGTTGTTGACCGCCGAGCGCTCCAGCTTGGGGTCGATGGTGGTCACCACCGGCGGGGCCGCCCGGGCCACCGAGCGGCCGAGGATCCGGGCGCCGACCGACAGCGTCCCGCCGGGGCGGCCGGCCAGCTGGGTCTGCAGCGCGCGCTCGAGCCCCGAGATCCCGACCCGGGCGTCGTCGGGGTAGCCCAGGCCGCGCAGCTGGAGGGCCTGGTCGGGCGGGATCGGCCCCAGCTCGCCCACGATGTCGGGGGCGATCCCCGGCAGGTCGGTGGCCCGGTCGTCGCCCTTGGCGAGCACCTGGCGGTCGCGGGCGAGCAGCGTGGCGCGGGTGGGCAGCTGGGTGGCGCGCTGCAGTGCCTCTCCCCTGTCCACCCCGGGGAACGTGAGGTTGGGACGCCAGTCCACCCGAGCGGTGTCGCCGCTTCCCGAGAACGGCAGCTTCACCTGGCCGCGGATGGTCCCGAAGATGCGCGTGCGCACGGTGACCGGGACGCTCACCGTGCCGCCGCTGGGATCGTGGGCGCCGCCCACCTTGATCCGGGTCGCCGTGGCTGTGGCGGCCGCTTGGTCGTAGGCGGCCCGGAAGCTGTCGAAGGGCGTACGCGCGCGGGCGCTCGCGCTGAGCTCCGGGACCAGCCGGTGCGTGAGGCGATGGCGGCGATCGGCGCCGCCCGAGGGCGGCCGCCGGGGTCGGGGGGTGGACGTGGTGCGGCCGGCCTCCAAGGTCGGCAAGAGATTAGTGCCACTAGCACCCGGAGCCCGGGACTCGGGGGCGCCGCTACGCTCCCCCGGCCGTGACGGCCGTCGACTGGATCATCGTGGGCTTCACCCTGCTGCTCGCGGTCTACGGCTACGCGCAGGGATTCATCGTCGGGGCGCTCTCGCTGGTCGGGTTCGCGGGTGGGGCGCTGCTGGGCACGCGGATCGCTCCCGCGCTGCTTCCCGGCGGGTCGCAGTCCCCCTACGCCCCGCTGTTCGGGCTGCTGGGCGCGCTGGTGGCGGGCGCGATCCTGGCCACCAGCCTCGAGGGGGTGGGCTGGGCGGTGCGCCGCCGGGTCGCCTTGCCCGGCGCGGAGGTCGTGGACGGCGCGCTGGGCTCGGTCCTGACCGCAGCCCTGGCGCTGGGCCTGGCCTGGGTGGTCGGCGCCGTGGCATTGCAGACACCGGGCGCCACGAACCTGCGCAAGGCGATCCAGCGCTCGGCGATCCTCAAGGGGCTCAACAGCGTGCTCCCGCCGTCGGGCGCGATCCTC
>VAXS01000220.1 GCA_005883255.1 Actinomycetota bacterium
CTGACCATCAGCGGCGGCGCCCAGCGCACGATCACCACGAACAGCGTGAGCGCGACCGCGGCCCACCGCGGTCCGGGGCTCCGCGACAGCGCGGCCAGCGGCAGCAGCCAGACCACGTACCAGGGCATGAGCCAGGTGAGCGCCAGCAGCAGCGCGACCGTGGACCAGGCCGCGGCGTCGATCCAGGGCAGCCCGCGCCAGGTCCGCCACAGCAGCCAGACCGCCGCCAGGCCGAACAGGCCGGCGGCGGTGAGGGTCACGCCCGGCGGCGGGTCGAGGTACCCGAGCGCCCGCGAGACCAGGCCGGGCACGGTGCGCGGCGACGTGACCTGTTGCTGGTCGGAGAGCCCGCCCAGCAGGTGCGGACCCCACAGGGCCAGCGCCACGCCGTAGATCACCACTGCCGCGCCGGCCGCGCCCGCGACCAGCGCGCGCCGCCGGGGGCCGCCGACCACCGCGTAGGGGAGGGCCAGGCCTCCCACCAGCTTCACGGCGGCGGCGCTCAGCAGCGCCGCCCCGGCGCCCGCCGGCCGCCGGCCCGCCCACAGGCAGACGCCGCCCAGCAGCGCCACCGCCACCAGCAGGTCGCTGTGGGCTCCCGCCACCGCGTAGGCCAGCCACACCGGGTTGAGCGCCACGAACACCACGGCCGCCGCTGGCGGGCGTCCCAGCCGGCGGGCCGCCGCCGCGGCCAGCCAGGCGCCGCCCAGCCCGGTGGCCGCGGCCGCCGCCTTGCTCAGCCACAGCGCCTGGGGCACGGCGACCGCGCCCAGCGGATAGAACGACAGGGTGGCCAACGGGCCGTAGGGATTCGTCCACCCCGGCCAGGTGGAGTAGGCGAACACCGGGTCCGTGGGGACCTGCTCCAGGACGTGCACGTAGGGATTGAGCCCGTGCACCACGGCTAGGCGGCCGTAGCCGATGTAGTTGAACACGTCGCTGAGCCCGATCGGCGGCGCCAGCAGGAAGACCAGGTGGAGTACGGCCGCCGCGCCCAGCGCCCACGACAGCCGGATCGAGCTGGCCAGCGCCCAAGCGGCCGCCCACAGGACGCAGAGCCCGACAAGGCCGCCGTAGAACCTCCCCGGGGTCAGGCCGGCGCCGCCCAGCCCGTGGAACGGGCCCGCGAGCCAGCCCGGAAGGCCAGGTCCCTTAAGCGACCACACCAGCTGGCGGTTGGGCCCCGACGCGGCGTCGATCGCCAGCATGGCGGCCAGCGCCACCATGCCGGCGAGCACCGCCCCGGCCAGCACCTCGCGCCAATCCAGCACGCGCGCCACCGGCCGGCGCCGGGTTGCCACCGAGACGGACATGCGGGAAGCCTAGGCGGCGAGCCGACGGGGCGGCGGCAGGGCCGCGGTACGGGTGGAGCTTGGCCCGCCCGCGCCGCCCGGCGCTCGCGCTGCGGTTGGCGGCCCGGCGGGAGAACGAGAACGGCCTCTGGAGCCAGCGCCCCAAGGCGCCGGGCAGCCGGCTCGCCCCCCGCTGGCCTCCCGAGAACGCGCGGTTGACGCCGTGCTGGGGGTGGCGCGAGAGCCGGGGCGCGAGGAACGCCAGGACGGCCAGCAGGAGGCACACCGCGATCACGATGGCTCCCACGACCATGGCCTTGGGATACCCTCGCGCCCGTCGCCTCAAGCCAGCGAGAGGAGCCGCATGCCCCAGATCGAGACGGTGGCCGGGCCGGTCGACGACGGCGAGCTGGGGACGATCCTGGCCCACGAGCACCTCGTCACCATCTCCGAGTCCGTGCGCAGCCAGTTCCCGCACCTCTACGACGAGGCCGAGGAGACGCGCCGGGCGGTGGAGCAGGTTCGGCGGGCCATGGACCACGGCGTCCGCACGATCTTCGACCCGGCGTGCATGGACATCGGGCGCGACGTCCAGCTGGCCCGGCGGGTGGTGGACGAGACCGGCATCCAGCTCGTGCTCTGCACCGGGATCTACGGCTCGCGCTACACGTTCCTGCCCCCCGCCTTCGCCAACCGCGAGCCCGACTACATGATCGCGGCGCTCCGCCACGACGTCGAGGACGGCATCCAGGGTACGGACGTCAAGGCGGCGTTCCTCAAGTGCGCCGTGGACGAGCCCGGGATCACCAACGACGTGGAGAAGGTCCTGCGGGCGGTGGCCCAGACCAGCCACGCCACCGGCGTGCCGATCATGGCCCACTCGCATCCCGCCACCCGGCGCGTGCTGGAGATCATGGACGTCTTCGAGCAGGAGGACGTCGATCCTCGCAAGGTCCAGATCGCCCACACGGGGGACACCGACGACCTCGA
>VAXS01000221.1 GCA_005883255.1 Actinomycetota bacterium
GTCGAGCGCGTACAGGTAGAGCAGCCAGCGCAGGTACATCGCGTCGTACTGGGGTCCCATGTTCAGCCGCTGGAACCGGCGGCTGGCGCTGGCGGCCAGCATCTCGCCGCGGTCGCACAGCGACTCGTCGCGGTTGAGGTGGCAGAGGATCACGTCCGCCGCGGCCAGCGGCGACTGGACGTAGGGCATGGACGTGCGGTCGGTCTCGTGGCGGCCGTACAGGGAGTCCTGGTCGTTCCAGCTGTGGGTACGTCCCCACTCCACGAACTCCCGGGCCCCCTCCAGGTAGTACTGCTCGTTGGTGTATCCGTACAGCTGCGCGGCCAGCAGCGTTCCGGTGGCCAGCGACTCGCCCGCCTTGAAGGTGTGCCGCGTGTCCCACCAGATGCCGCCCTCCTCCCAGTCCCAGCCGGCCAGCCGGATGAAGCTGTACGCGCGCCGAGCGTCCCACAGCCAGCGCCGGTCGTGGGTGGCCCGGTAGGCGTCCAGGAAGGCCAGGCCCCACCAGCCGTTGTCGTCGAAGTAGGCCCTCCGCCCGGCGCCGCGCTGCCCCGGCCAGGGGCCGAACCCGCCCCGCGGCCGGAGGTAGGGGTTCCAGTAGCGCTCGGCTCCGCGGGCGAAGTCGCGCACCCGCTGCAGGTGGCCGAGGGTGGGGGAGGCGAGCTCGATCGCGCTCACCGCCTCGAACAGGTGGACCGAGCCCCAGAGCGACGCCGGCGGCGCGTTCCCGCCCCCGCCCAGGCGCTGGCGATACCACCCGGTGGCGGGGTTCCACCAGCCCTGGTCGGCGCGATGGACGCCGCGCAGGGCCAGCGCGAGATATCCGCGCTGGATCCGCTGCCGCGTAACGGCTCCCGCGGTGGCGGGCAGCGCGACGAGCAGAAGCCCGCAGGCCAGCAGCGCGATCGCCCCCCGCCTCACGCTCCCTCCGCCTCCTCTCGGGCCGTGGCCAGCAGCCCCTCGGAGTCGTATTGGCGGCGGGCGACCGGCTGCCACGGCTTGGAGCGGGCCTCGTCGCCCGGAACCACCGTGCGTCGCCAGTCCAGGTGCTCGGAGACGGCGTCGCCGTCGGGGTCCCGGCGCGTGTAGTGGATGATCGCGCCGTTGGCGATCTTCTCGTTGGGGTCCGTGGACCAGCGCTGGAACTGCAGCTGCGACATGTGCTCGATCCGGGCCCGGAAGGCGCTGATCGTCTCGCCGTGGCAGACCAGCAGGGAGGCGCCCTCCGGGCACTCGTGGTGCAGGCCATCGAGCAGGGCGAGCAGGCGGGCGCACACTTCGGCCATGGACTCGCCGTTGGGCGGGCGCCAGTAGAACGGCGAGGCGGCGCGCTCCGCCAGGGAGGCGGCGTAGTGCTCCCGGCGCTCCGCGGGCGTCAGCTCGTCGAGCTCTCCCCAGGAGCGCTCGCGCAGCTGGGGATGCACCATCCAGTCCGAGCCGGGCAGGTCCAGCCAGGCCGCGGTCTCCATCGCCCGCACGTACTCCGAGGTGTAGTGGCGGTGGAAGCCGCCCGGGAACGCGTCGCGCAGCCAGGCGCCGGAGCGGCGGGCCTGCTCGACGCCCCGCTCGGTCAGCCGCCAGAAGGAGCTGTGCGTGTGCGGGGGTCGCTCGCTCTCGCCGTGGCGGACCAGCACGAGATCGAGTGGCATCGGCATAGCCGCATACGGTATCGGCGGATCGCGGTCCGCCGGCGGCGTGCGGTCAGCGCTACGACTGCTGCTGGGCCAGCGGGTCGGGCGCGCCGAGCTGCGTGATCTCGGGCGCCTCGTAGAGCTGGCCGGGACAGCCCCCGAGCGCCAGGAGCCGCATCCCCTCCGGCCCGGGCCAGATCTTGCGGCTCACGCCCGGGCCCACCCGCACCATCGTGTCCGGGTCGAGCCGGTGGCGCTCGCCCGCGATCTCGATCTCGCCGTAGCCGCGCAGCGCAACGTACACCTCCTCCTGCCGGTCCTCGGAGTGGTCGTGCTCGGGGTACTGCTCGAGCCCCGGCGGCAGGTCGAGCACCTGCATCCCGAACGAGCTCACTCCCAGCTCGGCCCGCGCCCGCTTGAAGGCGCCGCCGTACGCCCCCTCCATGTCGTCGATCCTGCGCACCGCGTAGTCGGCCATCGCCGCCCCCTCCTGTCGTGTGGGGCGGGAAGTCTGGCGGGCGAGCCGCCGATGGGCAAGCGCATTCCGCGTCACTGTGACGGGACTCACCCATGCCGGCGCGGGGCTGGGTACGTTAGCGTTTACTACTCGGTCGGGCATGGGAGGAGGAGGCAGATGGGCTCAGTGAACGGATCGCGCGCCTCGACGAGCGTCCGCGTGGCGATCGTGGGCGCGGGGTTCGGCGGCTTGGGCGCGGCCATTCGCCTCCGGCAGCAGGGGATCGAGGACTTCGTCCTGCTCGAGCGGGGCGACGACGTGGGGGGCACCTGGCGGGAGAACACCTATCCGGGCTGCCAGTGCGACATTCCCTCCAACCTCTACTCGTTCTCGTTCGCGCCCAACCCCAACTGGTCGCGCACCTTCCCCACCCAGCCCGAGATCTGGGACTACCTGCGCGACTGCGCCCGCCGCTTCGGGATCCTCCCGCACATCCGGTTCGGCCACGAGGTAACCGGCGCCGACTGGGACGAGCAGACGGGACGCTGGACGCTCGATACCCCGCACGGCTCCGTGAGCGCCCAGGTGGTGATCGCGGCCCCCGGCGGGCTGAGCGCGCCCTCGGTCCCGGAGCTGCCCGGGCTGGAGGCCTTCGAGGGCCCGGCGTTCCACACCGCGCGCTGGGACCACGACCAGGACCTGGCGGGCCGGCGCGTGGCCGTCATCGGCACCGGGGCCTCGTCGATCCAGGTCGTCCCGTACCTGCAACCGGAGGTGGAGCAGCTGCAGGTGTTCCAGCGCACGCCTCCCTGGATCGGCCGAGCGGATCGCCGAACGCCACCTGCGCCGCCAGGTCCCCGACCCGGAGCTGCGCCGGAAGCTCACCCCGACCTATCGCATGGGGTGCAAGCGCGTGCTGCTGTCCGACGACTACTTCCCGGCGCTCACGCGGCCCAACGTCGAGCTGGTCACCGACGGGATCGAGGAGGTTCGTCCCCGCTCGATCGTCACCGCCGACGGCCGGGAGCGCCCGGTGGACGCCATCGTGCTGGGGACGGGCTTCAAGGTCTCAGACCACCCGATGTTCGGGCTTGTGCGGGGTCGCCGCGGCGTGTCGCTGGCCGAGGCGTGGGACGGCAGCCCGCAGGCCTACCGGGGGACCACCATCGCCGGCTTCCCCAACCTGTTTCTGTTGGT
>VAXS01000222.1 GCA_005883255.1 Actinomycetota bacterium
TCGCAGGGCGCGTATTGCGTCCGGCCGACCGCGCCAGCAGCACCGCGCGCTCCCGCGAGTTCCGCGTGAGCGACGCGGCGCGGGCGAACTCCGCCCGCGCCTCCGCCTCGCGGCCCAGCTTCGCCAGCAGGTCTCCGCGCGCGGCCGGCAGCAGGTGGTAGTCGCGCAGGGCGGGCTCGGAGCCCAGCGCGTCCACCAGCTCCAGCCCGGCGGCGGGGCCGAACGCCATCCCCACGGCCACCGCCCGGTTGAGCTCGACCACCGGCGAGGGCCTGACCTGGGCCAGCCCGTCGTAGAGCGCCACGATCCGCTCCCAGTCGGTGTCCTCGGGCACCCGGGCCCGGGCGTGGCAGGCGGCGACGGCGGCCTGGAGGGTGTAGGGGCCCAGGGCGCCGCCCGTGGCCCGTGCACGCTCGAGCGCGGCCAGGCCGCGCTCGACCAGCAGCCAGTCCCAGCGCGAACGGTCCTGGTCCAGGAGCAGGACCGGCTCTCCGGACGGCCCGGTGCGCGCGCGCAGGCGCGAGGCCTGGAGCTCCATCAGGGCGACGAGACCGTGCACCTCGGGCTCGGACGGCAGCAGCTCGGCCAGGATGCGGCCCAGGCGGAGCGCCTCGTCGACCAGCTCGGGCCGGAACCAGTCGTCGCCGGCCGTGGCCGCGTAGCCCTCGTTGAAGATCAGGTAGATCGCCTCGAGCACCGAGGCCAGGCGCTCCGCGAGCTCCTCCCGCCCGGGAACCTCGAACGGCACGTCGGCCGCCGACAGGGTGCGCTTGGCGCGCACGATGCGCTGCGCCACCGTCGCCTCCGAGATCAGATACGCACGCGCGATCTCCCTGGTGGTCAGGCCGCCGAGCAGGCGGAGCGTGAGCGCCACCCGGGCCTCGGTGGAGAGCACGGGGTGACAGGCGGTGAAGACCAGGCGCAGCAGGTCGTCGTCGAACGGATCGTCGATCTGGGCGGCGAGGTCGGGGCTCTCCACCTGGCCGCGCACCTCCAGCTCGCGCCGCAGCTCCAGGGCCCGGCGCTCGTGGACCCCGGCGCGACGCAGCCGGTCGATCGCCCGGTGCTTGCCGGTGGCCATGAGCCAGGCGCCCGGGTTGTCCGGGACGCCCGACTCCGGCCACTGCTCCAGCGCGGCTACCAGCGCCTCCTGCGCCAGGTCCTCCGCCAGCCCGACGTCGCGCACGATCCGGGCCAGCCCGGCGATCAGCCGCGCGGACTCGATCCGCCAGACGGCGTCGATCGTGCCCTTGACGTCTACTGGTTCGCCTCCGCCTGCTTGCGCAGGCGCTCCTCCTGCTCACGCAACTCCGGGGTGAACGCCTCGCCGAAGTCGTCGGCTTCGAACACCGGACGGACCTCGATCACGTCTCCGGGGGCGAACGGCGCGCGCCTGACCCATTCGAGCGCCTCGTCCAGCGACTTCACCTGCCACAGCCAGTAGCCGCCGATGAGCTCCTTGGTCTCGGCGAACGGGCCGTCGATGACCTTCGGCTCGCCCGCCGAGAACTCCACCCGGGCGCCCTTGGAGCTGGGGTGCAGCCCCTCGCCGGCCAGCATCACGCCGGCCTTGACCAGCTGCTCGTTGAAGTCCCCCATCGCGCTCAGGAGCTCCTGGCTCGGCATCGCGCCGGCCTCGGACTCCTCCGTCGCCTTGACCAGGACCATGACTCGCATCTGAGTGGTTCCTCCTTCGTCGTCGGTTTTTGGGCCCTTCACCTATGCGTCGAGCGAGCGAGGCCGTTATCGACACGCTAAGCGGTTTCGGTCCCTAGCCGTCCGGGGGGGTGCATACGCTGCCGGCCCATGCCGCCGCTGATCACGCGGGAGGAGGCCCTCGCTCTCGGCGGCCTCGGCGATCCCGCGGACATCGAGGCGCTGGTGGAGCGGGCCTGGCGGGCGCGGCAGGAGCGCTTCGGCGACTCCACCGACATGTGCTCGCTGGTCAACGCGAAGTCGGGCGGGTGCGCCGAGGACTGCGGGTTCTGTGCCCAGTCGCGCTACGCGGAGGCCGAGACGCCGATGCACGCGATGATGGAGCCCGACCAGATCCTCGAGC
>VAXS01000223.1 GCA_005883255.1 Actinomycetota bacterium
CTCCAGGCGGGCGTCGCAGACGTCCAGCGTGCTCAGCCGGTGCGCGATCATGAACGTGGTGCGGCCGCGCATCAGGCGGTCCATGGCCTCCATGATCGTCGCCTCGGTCCCGACGTCCACCGAGCTCGTGGGCTCGTCCAGGATCAGCAGCGGGGCGTCCTTGAGGAAGGCCCGCGCCAGCGCGATCCGCTGGCGCTCGCCGCCCGAGAGCAGCATGCCCCGCTCCCCGACCGGCGTGTCGTAGCCCTCGGGCAGCGCGGTGATGAAGTCGTGCGCGTTGGCCGCCCGAGCCGCGCCCACGATCGCGCTGGGCTCGGCCTCCGGCTGGGAGTAGGCGATGTTCTCCCCGATGGTGGTCGAGAACAGGACCGGCTCCTGCAGCACGATGGCGAACTGCCGCCGCAGGTCGGCCAGCCGGTACTCCCGCAGGTCGATCCCGTCCAGCAGGATCTCCCCGGCGACCGGGTCGTAGAAGCGGGTGATCAGGCTGACCAGGGTGGTCTTGCCGGCTCCGGTCGGCCCGGCGATGCCCAGCCGCGTGCCCGGCTCGATGGCGAAGGAGACGTCGTGGAGCACGGGATGGGACTCCTCGTAGGCGAACGAGACGTGGCGGAACTCGACGCTCCCGCGGGAGCGCGCCAGCTTGCGACCGTGGGCGAGGTCCTCGACCTCGGGGGACTCGTCGAACAGGACGAAGGCGCGTTCTGCGCTGGCCAGGCCGGACTGGAGGTCGGCCACCTTCTCGCTGATCGTCTCCAGCGGGCCGTAGAGCTGGAGGAGGTAGTTCATGACGATGATCAGCTCACCCACCGTCAGCGCTCCCGACTGCACGTGGCGCACGCCGACATAGAGGACGGCCGCGGTGCCCAGGCCGGTGGTGAGGTTGACGAACAGGCCGAAGCCCCCCTCGGCGAAGGCGAGGCGGATCCGGGCCCGCATGCTGGCCCGCGACTGGCGGACGAATCGGTCCTGCTCCCGGTCCTCGCGGCCGAAGGCCTTTACCACCCGGACCGTGGTCAGGACCTCCTGCACGATCCCGAGCGCCCCGCTCTGCAGCTCCTTGAGCTCGGAGTAGCGCGGGCGGACGCGGTTCTCGTAGCGCCGGATGAGCAGGAACAGCACCGGGGCGACGCCGAGGGCGACGAGCCCGAGCACCCAGTCGATCCTCACGGTCACGTACAGGGCCGCGAGCAGCGTCAGGGCGGAGGAGACGAAGGGGAAGGACGCCTCGGTGACGTGTTGGAGCGCCTCGGCGTCGTACTGGATGCGATAGATCGAGTCGTACGTGTCCCGGCGATCGTGAAAGCGCAGTGAGAGCCGCTGGACGTGATCGAACAGGCGCGCGCGGAAGCCGAGGGTCAGGCGCTCCCCCACCACCGTGTTCAGGACGTACCAACCCGACTCCTGCAGCTGGGTGAGCAGGACCACGAAGACCTGGAGGAAGGCGGCGAAGGCCAGTACGCCCAGGTCCGACGAGGTGATGAAGCCGGGCAGGATCGCGTCCAGCACGCCGGGCAGGCGCTTCGAGCCGATCACGTTGTCCACCGCGATGGCCAGCGGCACCGGGCTGAGCAGCACCGCCGGAGTAGCCAGCAGCTCGACCGCGAACAGCGCGAGCATCGGCTTGCGCTCTCCCCTGGTCTGGGCGAACAGCCGGCGAAAGAGCGTGCGGTTGGTGTAGCGCGGAGCTCGCCTCATGTGGGGTCCCCCGCCTTCGGCGTGGTCCGCAGCGCCAGCGCCAGGGAGGCCGAGGCCGAGGCGCACTCCTGCGCGACTCGCAGCAGGACGACGATCGCGCCGACGGCCAGCAGGACCGACGCCGGCCAGGCCCCATCGAGGCCGGCCGCGGCGGCCAGGGTCGCCAGCACGAGGGCGACGAGCAGGCCGGCGGCCGCGGGCCACGGCCACGACTTGAAGCGCATGAGCTGGCGGCCGGCCCCGTGCTCCTCGGTCGCCATGCGCATGCGGACGCCGCCCAGCGGCCCGCTGCGGACCTCGAGGTCCCAGCGCGCGTATCCGCTCCCCGGCCGGACGATCGCGCCGTGGTCGCGCAGCTGCTGGTCGATCTCGCTCAGGCGCGCCTCCGGCGCCGACCAGGTCTCGCTCCAGGTCGTCGTGGTGCGCGGGATCGGCGCGACGAGGCCGCTTGGCCCGCGCCGGCGGAAGGGGCTGAGGCCCAGCCGCAGCCGGCCGTACAGTCGCGCCAGCGGTTGCAGGATGTAGAGGATCGTCACCAGCGTGCTCATCCGCGCCCGGGCGCGCGCCGACGGCGCGGACGCCACCACCGGCGCCCGGCTGGCCCCCAGCGCGCCATCGACCACGACGGCTGCCACGGCCACCACCAGCAGCGGCACGGCCACGAACAGCCAAGTCCACAGGAAGCCGCCCAACGAGAGGGCCAGCAGAGCGGCGAGCAGGAGGTAGTACTCCGGCATCAGCGGGAGCGTCAACAGGAAGCGGTCGCCGGGCCGGTAGATCGACTGGAACAGGTTCGTGCCCCAGATGCCGTAGTACACGCGCCAACGTCGCTGGCCGTGGTACTGGGCGGATCCGT
>VAXS01000010.1 GCA_005883255.1 Actinomycetota bacterium
GAGGACCTGCTCGTGCTCCGCGAAACCGACGTCCTCGCCAAGGTCCAGAGCTAGGAAACAAAGGAGAACTGATCGATGGCTCACAAGGAGCTGAAGTACGACGCGGAGGCACGCAAGGCGCTCGAGGCGGGCGTCGACGCGGTGGCCAACGCGGTGAAGGTGACGCTCGGCCCCAAGGGCCGCTACGTCGTCCTCGACAAGAAGTTCGGGGCTCCCACCATCACCAACGACGGTGTGACGATCGCCCGCGAGATCGAGATCGAGGACGTATTCGAGAACCAGGGCGCGCAGCTGGTGCGCGAGGTGGCCACGGCGACCAACGACGTCGCCGGCGACGGGACCACCACCGCCACCGTGCTCGCCCAGGCGATCGTCCGCGACGGCATGAAGAACGTCGCGGCCGGCGCCAACCCGCTCGCGCTCAAGCGCGGGATCGAGCAGGCCGTCGACGACGTGGTCGCTTCGATCGAGAAGCAGTCCACGGAGATCGAGGGCAAGGAGCAGATCGCCCGCGTGGCGACCATCTCCGCCGGCGACGAGGAGATCGGCGCCGTGATCGCGGACGCGATCGAGAAGGTGGGCAAGGACGGCGTGGTCAACGTCGAGGAGGGCCAGACGTTCGGCATGGACCTCGAGTTCACCGAGGGCATGCAGTTCGACAAGGGCTACATCTCCCCGTACATGGTCACCGACCAGGACCGCATGGAGGCCGTCCTCGAGGATCCCTACATCCTCATCGCCAACCAGAAGATCGGCTCGGTGCGGGACGTGCTCCCGGTGCTGGAGCAGGTCATCCAGTCCGGCAAGCCGCTGCTGATCATCGCCGAGGACGTCGAGGGCGAGTCCCTGGCGACCCTGGTGGTCAACAAGCTGCGGGGCACGTTCACCGGCGTGTCCGTCAAGGCGCCCGGGTTCGGCGACCGCCGCAAGCGGATGCTGGAGGACATCGCGATCCTCACGGGTGGCGAGGTCATCACCGAGGAGATGGGCCTCAAGCTCGAGAACACCCAGCTCTCGCAGCTGGGGCGGGCGCGCCGCGTGGTCGTGTCCAAGGACACCACCACGATCATCGACGGCGGCGGCGACTCGGACGCGATCAAGGGCCGGATCAAGCAGATCAAGGCCGAGATCGAGACCACCGACTCGGACTTCGACCGCGAGAAGCTCCAGGAGCGGCTCGCCAAGCTGTCCGGCGGAGTGGCCGTGGTCAAGGTGGGCGCCGCCACCGAGACCGAGATGAAGGAGAAGAAGCACCGCGTCGAGGACGCGCTGCAGGCCACCCGGGCCGCCCTCGAGGAGGGCATCGTGCCGGGCGGCGGCGTGGCCCTGCTGTCCGCGATCAAGGACGTCAAGGTCGACGCCATCGGCGAGGACGACGAGCGCACCGGCGCCCGGATCGTCCTGCGCGCGCTGGAGGAGCCGGTGCGGCAGATCGCCGCGAACTCCGGGCTCGAGGGCTCGGTGGTCGTGGAGCACATCCGCAACGCCTCCGACGGCCACGGCCTCAACGCCGCCACCGGCGAGATCGAGGACCTGGTGGCCGCCGGCGTCATCGACCCGGCGATGGTCACGCGCTCGGCGCTGCAGAACGCGGCCTCGATCGCGAAGAACATCCTGACCACCGAGGCGATCGTCGCCGAGATGCCCGAGAAGGAAGGCGCGGGCGTCGGCGGCGGCATGCCCGACATGGGCGGGATGATGTAATCCCTCGCAACAGGCGAGCGTCTTCTGGGGGCCCGGCTTCGGCCGGGCCCTCGACGTATGTTCGGGGATTCATTTTGGGCTTCCAGGCGTCTTAATTGCTGCGATGGCGCACGAAGAGCGACATATCGACGATCGGGTGCTGGCCGACGTGGCGCGGCTGGCCGACGGGACCCTGCCGCCGCGGCGGCGGGCGGCCGTCGAGGCTCGGGTCGCGGAGTCGCCGCAGCTCCGCGCCCTGCTGGACGAGCAGCGGCGCGCGCTGACGCTGGTGCGGGGAGCGGGCGGAACCGCCCCGCCCGGCCTGCGCGCCCGCCTGGAGAGCGCCCGCCGCGCCGCCGCGCCCCGCGCGCGCCGCCGGCGCTTCGCGCTCGCCGGGGTCGTGGCGGGCGCCGCCACCGCCACGGCCCTGGCGCTCGTCCTCACGCTCCCCGGCAACGTCCCCGGCGGACCCACCGTGGTCCAGGCCGCCCAGCTGGGCACGCTGCCGCCGCAGGCGCCGGCTCCGTCCATGGATCCCGGCAACCGCGCGCTGCTCCACGCCGCCGTGGACGGGGTCACCTTCCCCAACTGGGAGTACCGGTTCAGCTGGCGCGCGGTGGGCCGGCGCACCGACCGGATCTCCGGCCGCCCCGTAACCACCGTCTACTACGGGCGCGGGCGCTTGCGGATCGCCTACGCGATCGTCGCCGGCGCGCAGGTCCCAGCGCCGGTGGCGACGGGGAAGATCACCCGCTTCCACACGCTCCTGCGCCACTTCCGGGCCGGCGGCCGGACGGTGGTCACCTGGATCCGTCACGGGCACACCTGCGTGCTCTCGGCGCGCGACGTCCCGCTCCAGGCGATGGTGGGGCTCGCCGCCTGGAAGGACGGCGGCGGGCTGACGTTCTAGCGCGCGGGCACGCCCTGCAGCCGGCGCGCCACCTGGGCGCGGGCGCGGTACAGGCGACTCGTGATCGTCCCCTCGCGCACCCGCAGCGACCGCGCCGCCTCGGCGTAGGAGAGGCCGGCGACGTCCACCGCCACCAGCGCGTCGCGGAACTCGTCGGGCAGGGCGGCGATCGCCGCGTAGACCTCCCGGGCCTCGGCGGCCGGCTCGGGCTGGTCGCCCCGGCGCTCGTCGGCCAGCTCCAGCTCCTCCGGCGGGGGCGTCGCCTTCACCGGCCGCCGGGCGGCCGCCCGGCGCTGCGAGATGAAGGTGTTGCGCAGGACCCGCACCAGGTAGCCGATGTCGTCGTCCCCGCGCACCAGCCGCGGGCGGGCCAGGACGCGGGCGTAGGTGTCCTGGACGAGGTCCTCCGCGTCCTCGCGGGAGCCGCACAGCGCCCAGGCGGCCCGGTAGAGGCGATCGAAGTGGTCGCCCAGCGTGCCGGGGTCGAGCTGGTGCTCGGGGGCCATCCCGGGCGCAGCATAGGCCGGCCGACGGTTAGGCCGGGGCAGGCGGCGCGGCCAGCACGGCGCTGAGCGGGCGCGGCGGCGGGCCCACGTACTTCGCGGTGGGCCGGATCAGGCGGCCCTCGCGCTTCTGTTCGAGGATGTGGGCGGCCCAGCCGGCCGTGCGGGCGCACACGAACAGCGGGGTGAACAGGTGCGAGGGCACCTCGGCCAGGTCGAGGACCACCGCCGACCAGAACTCGACGTTGGTGGCCAGCACGCGGTCGGGCTTGCGGGCCTGCAGCTCCGCCAGAGCGGCCTGCTCCAGCGCCTCGGCCACCTCGTACCGGGGCGAGCCCAGCTCGCGGCAGGTGCGGCGCAGCACGCGCGCGCGGGGGTCCTCGGCCCGGTACACGCGGTGCCCGAAGCCCATCAGCCGGTCGCCGCGGTCGAGCGCGGTCTTGACCCAGCGCTCGGCGTCGCCCAGGGCCTCCACCTCGTCGAGCATGCGCAAGACACGCGATGGGGCCCCGCCGTGCAGCGGTCCGCTCAGCGCGCCCACGGCGGCGCTCAGGGCGGCGGCGGCGTCGGCCCCCGTGGAGGCCACCACCCGGGCGGTGAACGTGGAGGCGTTCATGCCGTGCTCGGCGGCCGAGATCCAGTAGGCGTCGATCGCGCGGACGTGGTCGGGGTTGGCCTCGCCCCGCCAGCGGATGAGGAAGCGCTCGGGGATCGTTACGCCCCGGTCGACCTCCTCCTGGGGGACGGGCAGGCGGTCCGGGCCGCGCGCCGACTGCGCCACGAACGAGAGCGCCATCACGCAGGCCCGCGCCAGGTCGTCGCGGAGCTGGCGCTCGGAGATGTCGATGATCTGGCGCAGCCCCCACTCCGGCGCCAGCATGGCCAGGGCGGACTGGACGTCCACGCGGGAGTCTCCGGAGCGGATCGTGAGCGCATGGGGCTCCGCCGGCTGGAGGCCCGGCTCGAACGTGCCGTCCACCAGCAGGCCCCAGACCTTCTCGAACGGCACCACGCGCACCAGGTCCTCGATGTCCACCCCGCGGTAGCGCAGGGCGCTGCCCTCCTTGTCGGGCTCGGCGATCTCGGTGGCGAAGGCGACGACGCCTTCCAGCCCCGACCTGACTTCGTCGTTCGCGCTCATGCTCGAAGCCTTGCACACGCGGCTCGGCGCCCCGGCCGGGCGCCCCCGCTAGGCTCCCGCGGCGAAGCCGTGGCCGACGCCACCCTCACCGACCTGCTGTGCCGTCCGGGCCTGGAGCTGGCCGGGCTGGTGCGCGGCGGCGAGGTGTCCTCACGGGAGCTGGTCGAGGCCTCGCTGGCGCGCGTCGAGGAGCTGAACCCGCAGGTCAACGCCTTCGTGCACGTGGACGCGGAGGGCGCCCTGGCCGCCGCCGACGCCATCGGCCCCGGCGACGAGCGGCCCTTCGCCGGCGTGCCGATCGCGGTCAAGACCGAGTTCCCGGTCGAGGGCCTGCCGCTGACCATGGGCTCGGACCTGTTCGGCGACTTCGTCGCGCCCCACGACGCCCACCTGGTCCGCCGCCTGCGCGAGGCCGGCTGCGTGATCGTGGGCATGGCCAACATGCCGGAGATGGGCGTGATGCCCGTCACCGAGCCCCGCCGGCACGGGCCCACCCGCAACCCCTGGGACCTCGACCGCACGCCGGGGGGCTCGTCGGGCGGGTCGGCGGCGGCGGTCGCCGCCGGCATGGTCCCGCTCGCCCACGGGGCCGACGGCGGCGGCTCCATCCGCATCCCCGCCGCCTGCTGCGGGCTGGTGGGGCTCAAGGCCACGCGCCATCGCATCTCCCGCGGGCCCGACGTGGGCGAGCACTGGCTGTCGATCGGCGGCGTCCTCACCCGCACCGTGGCCGACACCGCGGCGGCGCTGGACGCGATGGAGGGCTACGAGGTGGGCGACGCCGCCTGGCTGGACTCCCCCGCCGAGCCGTTCGCCCGCGCGACCGAGCGCGACCCCGGCCGCCTGCGAATCGGGCTGTCGCTGGAGTCGCCGGTCGACGCCGAGCTCGACCCCCAGTACGAGGGCGCGACCCGCGAGGCGGCCGAGCTCCTGTCGTCCCTGGGGCACGAGGTGGAGGAGGTTCCCGTGCCGGCCGGGGGCGGCGAGCTGGGCCCGGTGTTCCTGGCCGCGTTCGGCGCGTCGCTGGCGCTGGTGGTCCGGACCGGCGGGATCGTGTCCGGCCGCGAGCCCACGCCCGACCTCGTCGAGCCCCTGACCTGGACGATCTACGAGAGCGCTCGCGGGCTGTCCTCGCTCGACTACCTGAGCGCGGTGCTACAGCTGCAGGCCTTCTCGCGGGGGCTGATCGCCTCGCTCTCGCCCTACGACGCGCTGCTGACCCCCTCGCTGGCCAAGCTGCCGGTCCCCATCGGCACCTACGACACCGGTCGTCGCGACCTGGAGGAATGGGCCCGCACGGGCGAGTTCACCCCGTTCGCGGCGGTGGCCAACATCACCGGGCTCCCGGCGATCTCGCTCCCCTTCGCCCAGAGCGAGGAGGGCCTGCCGCTGGGGATCCACCTGCTGGGTCAGCCCGCGCGCGAGGACGTCCTCCTGGCGCTGGGCGCCCAGTTGGAGCGCGAGCGCGACTGGGGCGCGCGGCGCGCGGCGCTGGCCGAGTCCTAGCCCACTCCCAGGACCGCCGCCATCGGCTGGGGGCGCACGCCCAGCCGCTCGGCGTCGGCGGTACCGCTGCGGCTGGTCATCGGCATCTCCATGAGCTCCACCTCGTCCCAGGTGGCGAACACCGAGTTGCCGGCCAGCAGGCGCGCCAGCCGCAGGAACCGTCGCACCAGCGGCATGGGGACGTGGACGATCGCCCGCCGGCGCCCCGAGGAGCGCAGGGCGAGCCGGACGATCGCCTCGTAGGAGAGCGTGTCCGGCCCGGCCAGCTCGTAGCGCTCGCGGCCGTCGCCGCCGCCGTCCAGCGCGGCCAGCACGCAGTCGGCCACGTCGTCGGCCCAGATCGGCTGGTAGAGCGCGCGCCCCGAGCCCGAGATCGGCATGACCGGCAGCAGCAGCGCCAGGCGCTCCACCAGGGTGAGGAAGGGATCGCCCGGCGAGTAGACCAGCGACGGCGAGAAGATCGTGTGCGGCACCGCGGAGGCCCGCACCGCCTCCTCCGCCAGCGCCTTGGCCCGGAAGAAGCGCACCGGGCTGTGGGGCGAGGCCTGCAGCGCGGAGAAGAACAGGAAGCGCTCGACCCCGGCGCGCTCGGCCGCCTGCACCATCCGCCAGGTGG
>VAXS01000181.1 GCA_005883255.1 Actinomycetota bacterium
GTCGAGCACGCTCACGCTGGCATCGTCGCGAATCGCGACGACCACGCGGTCCGTGCCAGGATCAACCGCTAGCGCGTCGGGCGACTCTCCCACGTGGATCGTGCGTACCACGCCGCCGCTGTGGGCATCGAGCACTCACGTGCGGTCATCACCGAGGGTAGATACGAAGACCTTCCCGATGCGCTCGTCCACGGCCGCCGCGCTGGGACCCGCGCCGACCACAACCGTCCGCAGCAGGGCGCCGCTGCCGGCATCGAGAACGCTCACGCTGTTGCTGCGCGTGTTTGCCACGAACACACGCCCGCGGCGCTCGTCCACCGCGATGGCACGTGGACCCACTCCCACCGCGACGGTGTGCAGGACAGTCCCCGTGCGGGCATCGAGCGCACTCACGGTCCCACTCAGGCCAATGGGCGGCACATAGGCATCGTCGATGCCACGGCTGAGGACGACGACGCGGCCCGTGCGGTCGTCCACGGCCACGGCCCTGGGGCTATGTTCCATGCGGGCGGTGCGCAGGACGGGGCCTGTCCGGGCGTCGAGCATGCTCACGGTGTCGGCATTGCTGTTTCCGACAAAGATGTGGCCGCTGCGCTCCGCGACGGCCACGGCTGTGGGGCCGCCACCCACGCTCACGGTCCGCAGGAGGACGCGTGGCGCCAGGCTAGCACGCCGCTGTCGGCAGGAGCAAGGAGAGTGCACCACGGGCAGCCTCACGCTGCGCCCTGGTGCTGCCGCCGGATGTACGCCCCGGCCTGCTCCCGCGGCAGCGGCCTGGCGAAGTAATAGCCCTGGGCCAGGTCACAGCCCAACGCGTGCACCTGGTCGGACTCCTCGGCCGTCTCCATGCCTTCGGCGACCACCGTGAGCCCAAGGGCATGGCCCAGGCTGACCACGGCGTGGACAATCGACGCCTCGGCGTTATCCCGCCGCAGGCCTGCGACAAAGGCCCGGTCGATCTTGAGCACGTCGACCGGGAAGCGCTGGAGATAGCCCAACGACGAGTAGCCGGTGCCGAAGTCGTCGATGGCCAGGTGGACACCGAGCGCTTTGAGCTGCTGCAACGTGGTGATCGTCGTCTCGGCGTGTTCCATGGCCACGCTCTCGGTCATCTCCAGCTCGATGCAGCACGGGTCCACGCCGCTCTCGCGCAGCGCCCGCGCCACGTCCGCCAGGAGCGTGGGCTGCCGCAGCTGGCATGCGGAGAGGTTGACGCTGATGCTGAGCGCCACGTCGGGCATCTGCTCCCGCCAGGACCGGGTCTGCCGGCACGCCTCCTCCAGCACCCACTGGCCGATGGGCCGGATCAGACCCGACTCTTCGGCGAGCGGGATGAAGGCGGCGGGCGCGACCAGGCCGCGCTGCGGATGGTGCCAGCGCACCAGGGCCTCCAGGCCTGCCAGGCGGCCCGTCGCCAGCGCCACCTTGGGCTGGTAGTAGACCTCGAACTCGCCCCGCTCCAGCGCCTGGCGCAGGTCCGCTTCCAACTTCAGGCGCTCCAGGGCCTGGGCATGCATGGCCGCATCGAAGACCGCGTAGCGCCCACGGCCCTCGGTCTTGGCGCGGTAGAGCGCCACGTCGGCGTCGCGCAGCAGGTCGGCGCCCGTGCCGCCCGCCGCGCCGATGGCGATGCCAATGCTGGTCGCCGTGACGACCGTGTGCTCCCCCAGGTGCAAGGGGCTGTCCAGCGCCTGGAGGATGCGCTCCGCCATACGTACGGCCTGGCTCGCCTCAGCCATGTCGCTCAGCAGGATCGCGAACTCGTCGCCACCCAGGCGCGCCACGGTGTCCTCCTGCCGCACGCACGCCGTGAGCCGGGCGGCCACGGCGCAGAGCAACTGATCGCCGGCCGCGTGGCCCAGGCTGTCGTTGACGACTTTGAAGCGGTCGAGATCGAGGAAGAGCACGCCGACGCAGGCAGCCTGGCGCACGCGCGCCAGGACGTGCGCCAGGCGGTCCAGGAACAGGGCCCGATTGGGCAGCCCGGTCAAGGCATCATGGAAGGCCTGGTGCTGCAGTTGCGCCTCGAAGGTCTTGCGCTCGGTGATGTCGCGGGCATTGACGACGATGCCCCTGATGTCCGGCTCGTGGCGCAGATCGGTGCTGATGAGCTCCAGCTGCCGCCACGTCCCATCCTGATGCCGCGCCCGTACCTCTGTCGTGGATCGGGCTCCGGGCACAGGCGGCAGGTGGGCGGAGGGTTGGCGCAGGCGGACGGCGTCATCGGGGTGGGCCAGGGCCAGCCAGGGGATCCCCAGCACCGCCTGCGGCGGGTAGCCCAGCGCCCCTTCGATGGACGGGCTCACGTAGGCGATGGTGCCGGCCGCGTCGACGACCACGATCACGTCCGAGCTGTTCTGCACCAGCGCGCGGAAGCGCTCCTCACCCCGCGCCCGGGCGCGCTCCTCGGCCGCCACCACGGCGAGCGCCTCGCTGGCCCGGCGCGCCCTCTGGTAGCGCCAGAACAGGAGGGCCAGGCCGGCCGCCGCCAGGGTGAGCGAGAGGGCAACTCCGAGTTGCACGAGCCGGGCGATGCCCTGCACCTGTCGCCGCAGGGTGGCATCGGCTCCGTCCAGGGCGTGGCTGAGCGCGTCGTAGCCGGGATCCACACGCGCTGCGTTCCAGGCCTGCGCCGCGCGCTCCCGGCCCGCCAGGTAGAGGTCCTGGAGGTGATCGACATCGCCCGCGTAGGTCCGAGCGAGCGTGCGCACACGCCCAATCGCCGGGATGTCCTGCTCCAACGGGACGAGGGCGGCGAGCGCGGCGGTGAGCTGGCCCGTGGCTGCGCGCTCCTCGGCGCCATCCCCGGCGGGCCTTGCGCGCCGCGCCACCGTCTCCCACGCGATGGCGCTCAGCAGGTTGGTCTGGGCCCGGACCTGCGTGAGGGT
>VAXS01000182.1 GCA_005883255.1 Actinomycetota bacterium
CGGGACCCGCGAGCGGCTGGGCCTGCGGCCGCTTCCGTGGGAGCACGGTGGCATCTCGCGCCAGCTCTGCCTGGTGGCGACGCTGCCGCAGCTCGAGTATCCGCGGGCCTGGCCGGAGTGGACGCGGGTGGTGGGGCCGCTGATGTGGGAGCCGCCCGCCGAGGAGGTGGAGCCGCCTCCGGGAGACGATCCGCTGGTGCTGGTGGCGCCCTCCACCTCGCAGGACCGTCGCCACCGCCTGCTGCGCGCCACGCTGGAGGGGCTGGCGGACCTGCCGGTCCGTGTCCTGGCGGCCACCAACCGACGGGGACAGTCGCTGCCGGACGTCGCCGTGCCGCCCAACGCCCGGGTGGTGGACTGGCTCTCCTACGCGCGCACGATGCCGTCCTGCGACGTGGTGGTGTGCCACGGCGGCCACGGGACGGTGGTGCGGGCCCTCTCTTCGGGCTGCGCGGTCGTCGCCTGCCCGGCGGCGGGCGACATGAACGAGAACGCCGCCCGGGTGGACTGGACCGGAGCCGGCGTCCGCCTCCCCGGCCGCTTCTGCTCCCCCCGCGGCGTGCGCCTGGCCGTGCAACGCGCCCTCGCCGACCCCACGATCCGGGCCCGGGCCCGCGAGATCGCCGCCTGGACGGCCACCCACGACGCCCCCACCACCGCCGCCACCGAGATCGAGGCCTTCGCCGCCCGACACGAACACACGTTCCGTCCGTCCCCCGCGCGATGATGCCCATATGCAGCGGGAGGAGCTGGCGCGGCTCTTGGAGGGGGGCTTGTCACTCGAGGCGATCGGGCGCCGAGTAGGCCGCCACCCCTCGACGGTCTCCTACTGGCTGGGGAAGCACGGACTGACGGCCAACGGCGCCCCGAAGTACGGGCGCGAGTCCGCGATCGACATCGCCGACTTGCGTCAGCTCCTCGATCGCGGACTCGCGGTGACCGAGATCGCGCAGCGACTCGAGTCGACGCCGTCGCGCATACGCCGGGCGATGAAGAAGGCGGGGTTGGCAAGCCGACAGGAGCGCAATCGCCGCCTCGTCCGCGCCGCGCTCGCCCGCGGCGATCGCGTGGCGGCGCTGGTCTGCCTGCACCACGGGCCCTGCGATCACGTGCTCGAAGGCCGTGGGAGCTATCGCTGCATGCGCTGTCGTAGCGAGCGCGTCGCCGAGCACCGGCGGCGACTGAAGCGGATGCTGGTCGCCCAGGCGGGCGGATGTTGCGTGGTGTGCGGCTACGACGGGCACCCGGCGGCGTTCGACTTCCACCACCTGGATCCCAGCCAGAAGTCCTTCGAGCTCTCGCTCCGCGGCGTAACGCGCTCCGCTCGCGCCCTACGGGCCGAAGCACGGAAGTGTGTACTGCTGTGCGCGCGCTGTCACGCGGAGGTGGAGGCGGGCGTGACGTCCCTGAACGTCAGCGTGCTCGCCTAAGCATGAGCACGCGTCCTGCTACTCCCCGGGGTGGACTCGAACCACCATGACCTGATTAACAGTCAGGCATGTTGCCATTACATCACCGGGGACTGATACCGGTTACAGACCGGCGGCAAGTGGGCGCCGAGCATTCTAGCCCGCACCCCGCCCGTCGCCCGTAGGCGGCGTCTCCCGCTCAGGCCGGGGATTCGGCGCGGCGGGCGGCCATGGCCTGGTCCATCGCGGCGCTGAGGTCGTCCAGGACCTGGCTGCGTTCCCGCGCCAGGGTGCTGACGTCGGTCCGGCCCTCCGCGCGGGCGGCGGCGATCTCGCGGTCGAGGCGGGCCACCTCCAGCTGGCGCGTCTGGACCTCGAGGGTCGCGGCCGTGGCCGGCTCGCGATCGGCCCGCAGCGCCAGCTCCGCCACCAGCGCCTGCAGCTCGTAGTCGGCCGGGTCGATCCCCTCCGCGGGCGCGGTCAGGTGGTCGCGGAGATGGGCGGCCGCGCGGCGCAGCAGGGCGCTGGTGAAGTGGGCCTCCAGGTCGACCCTGCGCAGGGCGTCGCGGCCGACGTCCGGGAGGGCGACGCACAGGGCGAGGAACGTCCGCTCGACCTCGTCGGCGCCGTCCAGGATCCGGCGGCCGCGGGGTGCCGGCCGATCGGGCGCGCTCGCCCCGCGCTCCGGCGGCTGGACCAGCAGGTCGATCAGGGAGTCGCCCAGGCGCAGGCGGCTGGCGGCGATCCGCTGCAACTCCTCGCGCTCGGGCGTGGGCGGCATGGCCGACAGCAGCGTCCGCAGGGCCTCGAACGCCGTCGTGCGCCCCGCCCCGCTCTCCAGGTCCGCGCCGGCCAGGACCCGCTCCACCTGGAAGCGCGCAAACGGCACCGCGGCCGCGATCCGCGCCCGCATCGCCTCCGCGCCCTCCTCCCCCACCAGCTCGGCCGGGTCGGTCCCGGCCGGCAGCGCCACCACGTCGAGCCGCAGCGCCCGCTGCTCCGCCACCCCGGCCGCCCGCAGCATCGCCTCCTGCCCGGAGGCGTCGGCGTCCAGCGCCAGGTGCACGACCCCG
>VAXS01000183.1 GCA_005883255.1 Actinomycetota bacterium
TACCTCCTCGAATTCGACGAGTACAACCAGGCCACGCTCAACCCCAGCGGCAACCCGGACATGGTGGGGGCCGGGCGGATCATCGACATCTCGGACGAGACCAAGCCCCACGTCGTGTCCAACCTGCGCCTGCAGGTGGACCAGCCGGCCGAGCACCACGCCGCCGACGCCGCCGGCGACCCGGGCACCGGCCTCCCGAACAGCGGTGGCGCGCCCCAGGGCTACGCCGCCCATTACTGCAACATCCCCACGACCGTCGACCCCAAGGTCGTCGCCTGCTCCTTCATCGCCTCCGGCCTGCGCGTGTTCGACATCTCCAATCTCGTGCATCCGAAGGAGATCGCCTACTTCGTCGCGCCGCCGCAGCCCCGCTCGGAGAACGGCTACCAGGCCAGCGACTTCGCGATGTCGAAGCCGGCGTTCGCGCCCGCGCGGCGGGAGATCTGGTTCACGGACGGCACGAGCGGGTTCTACGTCCTGCGCGTGGACAAGCGCGTGTGGCCACCGAGCGCGCGGCGCGAGCCCAGCTGCCAGCGCCGGCGCCGCTTCCTGGTCGGCGCGCGCGTGCCGCGGGGCGCCCGGGTGCGCAGCGTGCGCGCCACCCTCGCCGGCCGGCGGATTCCCGTGGTCCGGCGACGGGGTCGCTTCTACGCGGTGGTGGACCTGCGCCGCACGCGCCGCCGCGCGCTGCGCCTGGTGATCTCGGTGCGCCTGCGGGGCGGCCGCACGGTCGTGACCCGGCGCACCTACCGCCCCTGCCCGCGCTAGCGCGCGCCCCCGCGTCGGTCCGGTTCCCGGTTGACTGCGGCCCGCCTCGCGGGATATACCTCCGGGCCTTTGATTCGGGGGAATCGCGCCGACGACGTCACCACGCCCAACGACCCCGGGTTCGCTCCGTGCGAGTCGCAGACGCTCCCCTCCAACCTGAGCTCCGGGTGCCACAGCGAGCAGTGGAACCTCTTCGGGGCGCTGACGACGCCCTGCCCCGGCGGACAGCCGCGGCCCGACGGCGGATTGCCCTGCTGGGCGCCGCTGGCCCGCGACCCCCAGCACGCCGCCGGCGTCAACACGGTGGGCGCCTGGGCGCAGGGCAACCTGGGCCGCCCCGACGTGCTCGTGGCCTACATCGAGGGCGGGGTCAACTACGACTCGGACGGCATCAAGGACGGGCTCGACCACATCTACCTCAACCAGGGCGAGCTCCCCTACCCGGAGCGGGCGGACGCCACCACGGCCGGCCGCTACGACCTCAACGGCGACGGTCGCCTCAACGTCAACGACTACGCGCAGGATCCCCGGGTCAACCCCGCCTGCCCGACCGGGACGGCGCCGTCCAGCCACCACCAGGAGGGCGTCACCTGGTCGTGCGTGGACGGCGGCCAGCATGACTACCTCAACGCGGTGAACGTCGCGGGCCAGCGCACGCCGTACCTGTCACCGGAGGACCTGATCGCGGTCTTCGGCCACTGCCAGATCGCCTCGGGCGCGATCAAGTCCTGCACTTCCGGGGGGCGCTTCGACAACGACGGCAACGGCTACCCCAACGACGTCTCCGGCTGGAACTTCGACCGCAACACCAACGACCCGCAGACCGAGGACACCTCCTACGGCCACGCGCCCGGCCTGATCTCCGACATCGGCGGCGTGGCGAACAACGGGTACGCCGGCGTCGGCCAGTGCCGCGACTGCAGCGTGGTGCCGGTCAAGCAGGGGTCGGAGTGCCTGGGCCGGCCCGACCACTGGGGCGCCGCGATCCTGTACGCCACCGATCTGGGCGCGACCACGATCAGCTCGGTGGTCGTCTCCTACGCCTACAGCTCGTTCAACCAGAAGGCGATCGACTACGCCTACGACCACGGCGTGTCCATCGCGCTGGACTCCAACGACTTCGACGCGATGGACCACACCGACGGGATGCTGTTCAACCACGTGGTCCCGGGCAACTCGCTGGCCTACGACCAGAATGGGACGGGCCTGCAGCCCAACGCCACCACCTGGTTTAGGGCGCGGTCGAGCGTCACCAGCTACGGCACCCACAACGTGTTCAGCGGCTACGGCACCAGCACGTCCGGTGCCACGCCGTTCATGGCCTCGATGCTGGGGATGGTGCAGTCCGCCGGGCTGAACGCGCGCGACAAGGGCGTCATCCCCTCGCCGCTGACCCCCGACGAGGTCAAGCAGGTGATGATGGACACGGCGTCCCAGGTGGTCCCGCAGACCCAGTCGCCGCAGACGGCCCGCCAGTGGCCGGGCAACCCGTTCTCCGCCACCGACGCCACCCACACCAACTGGTCCACCCAGTACGGCTACGGGCGGCCGGACATCGGCGCCGCCACCAAGATGGTGATGGACGGGCGGCTCCCGCCCACCGCCCAGATCGGCTCGCCCAACTGGTTCGCCTACGTCGATCCCCGGGCCACGTCGTCGCTTCCGGTGTTCGGCAGCCTGGCCGCCTCGCGCGTGCACTCCGGCGGCGGCCCGCAGTGGACGCTCGAGTACGCGCTGGGCGCCGATCCCGCCGACAGCGACTTCCACACCGTGTCCACCGGCACGGGGCCGGCCAGCGGCAAGCTGGGGACGATCGACCTGTCCCAGATCCCGCCGTCCTTCTACGAGCACGCGCCGCTGAGCACCCTGCAGCCGGACGGGGCCGAGCAGTACTCCCTCACGATCCGCCTGCGGGTGGTCGACGGCAACGGCCTGAAGGCCGAGGACCGCCGGTCGGTCGGCCTGCGGCACGACCCCAACCTGGTGGGCGGCATGCCCCGTCACTTCGGGTCCGAGATCAGCGGCGCGCCCACCTACGCCGACCTCGAGGGCCGCCACCAGCTCGACCTGGTCTTCTCGACCTACGACGGCGACGTGCACGCCCTGCGGCCGGACGGGAGCGAGCTGACGGGCTTCGGGGACCTGCACCACGACGGCACCCTGGACGTGGTGGCCACCGGCATGAACGGACGCGCCTACGCCTGGGACGGCGCCGGCCGGCGGCTGGCGGGCTTCCCCGCCTCGATGGACACGCCCGCCGACCAGCACGCCGTGCCCACGCCGCGCTCGCCCACCCCGCACAGCCGCGATCCGCTGCGCGGCGCCTGGGCGGCGCCCACGCTGGCGCCGCTGGAGGGCGGCAGCGCGCTGGACGTGCTCATCCCCGGCTGGGACGGGAAGGTCTACGCCTGGCGGCCCGATGGCACGCGCCTGCCCGGCTGGCCCGTCGACATCAAGCTGCCCCAGGCCGACTTCGCGCGCGACGGGGTCGACCCCAGCCACTACATGCGCGATCCCAAGCTCATGTACTCGGTCGGGGTGGCGGACCTCCTGGGGAAGGGCAAGCCGCAGGTCTTCGTCTCCAGCTTCGAGTGCTCGGGGCGCAGCGCCGCCACGCAGGACACCGCGCTGGGCCTCACGCCGCTGGGCAGCAACCCAGCTTCCAAAGCCTGGCTGTACGGCGTGTGGCCTGACGGGAACGACCACGGCGGCGGGCCGTTCCTGCCCAACTGGCCGGTCGCGCTGCCCGCGCTCAGCTTCTGCTACGACCAGTCGATCGACTTCGTGGGCGAGGGCGTCGCGCCCCCGCTGTTCGCCGACTTCGACGGGTCGGGGATGAAGGTGGTGAGCAGCGCGGTCACCGGCAAGGTGGAGGCGCTCAACCCCGACGGCTCGGTGTTCAAGACCATGGACCCGGCGTGCACGGGCGCGGCGTGCTCGGCCAACCCGCCCTACCGGCCCACCGGCGACACGCACACGATCACGCTCACCGGCCAGGGGGGGCTGGGCGACCTGCTGGGCACGGGCAAGCCGCAGATCGTGCAGTCCAGCGCCGGGCTGGAGTCGATCCTGCTGGCGCTGGGCCAGGCCGGCGAGGCGGCCCTGCCGCAGGTGTACGAGCAGGCGTGGGATGTGGGGAGCGGCCAGACCCTGCCCGGGTTCCCGCAGCGCCAGGACGGCTTCCCCTTCTACGACGCCCCGATCGCCGCGGACGTGGGTGCGCCGGGCTCGGCCCGCGACGCGATCGAAGCCAACGACAACTACTTCGTCCACGCCTGGGGCCCGGGCGGGGTGGAGGCGCCGGGCTTCCCGAAGTACACCGGCCAGTGGACCGGCTTCGTGGGCACGGTGGCCGATCCCCAGCTGGACGGGCAGCTGCGACTCGTGTACGGGACCCGCGAGGGCGACGTGTTCGCCTGGAGGGTGGACGGCGCGGCGGCCCGCAACGACTCGTGGTGGCACTACCGCCACGACGAGCGCAACACCGGCCAGTACGGACTGGACACGCGCCGTCCCGCCACGGTGGCCGACGCGTCGGCGCGGCGGACCGGCCTCGGCGTGCTGCTCTCGTTCCTAGCGCCCGGCGACGACTGGATGGTGGGGCGCGCGGCCTCCTACGACGTGCGCTGGTCGGCCAAGCCGATCTCGGCGGCTGACTTCGGCGCCGCCACGCCGGTGGCCGGCGTCCCCGCGCCCAGCCCGGCGGGCACCCGCGAGCAGCTGGCCCTGGCCGTCCCGCGGACCGCCCGGTACGTCGCGCTTCGCGCCATCGACGACGCCGGCAACGTCGGGGCAATCGTCACCGTGCCTATTCAGTAGGGCCGGACTTCTGGTGGATTCGATCGAGGGCCACGACGTGGCGCGCCTGCGCGCCGACAACCCGGGGCCGCTCACGCTGGACGGCACCAACACGTGGGTGGTGGGGCGAGATCCCGCCTACGCGATCGACCCCGGCCCGTCGCTGCCGGAGCACGTCGCGGCGGTGGCCGCCGAGGTGGCGAGGCGGGGCGGGCTGGGCGGGATCCTGCTCACCCACGACCACGCCGACCACGCCCAGGCCGTGGGACCGCTGCGCGCGCGGTCCGGGGCCGCCCCGGTGGCGGCCGCGCGCGGCGACGTCGACCGCCGCATCGCCGACGGGGACGCCGTGGGTCCGCTGGTCGTGGTCGCCACTCCTGGCCACGCGCCCGACCACTTG
>VAXS01000011.1 GCA_005883255.1 Actinomycetota bacterium
AGCTGACCCTGGACGATCTGGTCGCCGGCCTGCGGCGCCACGTTGTACTCCCAGTGGTCCGACCCCCAGGCCAGCGTGACCGGGTAGGCCCAGCTCGGATAGAAGTAGGCCAGGTCGTCCTGCCCCTTGGACAGCGCCACCACCTCGTCGGCGCCGGCGGTGTCGCGGGCGATCGTGGCCCGCACCTCCGGGAAGGGCTCGCCGGGCATCGACAGGTAGAGCAGGCCACCGATCCGCAGCGCGGTCACCGGCGTGCCGATCACGGTGCCGGTGAGGTAGGGCGGCTGGTCGGAGCGGTCGATCGGATAGATCCCGGTGGCCTGGGCCACCTGCTGTCGCTGGGCGTCGGAGCCGTGCCAGGCCGCGTTCATCGCCAGCAGCGCCGCGTTGGTGCCCGGGATGTCCACGATCCGGTCCACGCCATCGAGCCGGTCGCTCGTCACCCACGCCGCGTGCGGCAGCGCCTCGGCGATGACGTTCGCCACCGCCCGGCCGTACCAGGCCGCCTCGTCCGGATTCGTGGTCTGGACCGGCGCCTCCTGGCGGCCCACCGTCGCCGGCGAGCCGATCGACACGCCGCCCAGCGCGGCGTCCAGCCGCGAGCGCGCCTCGCCCAGGTAGTCGTCGCTGAGCACGTGGAGCCGGGCACCGTTGACGATGTCGGGATGGGCGGGGACGTTGAAGAAGGTGGCGATCGTGCCGCCCGTGCACGGGTCCGCGGCGCGCAGCACGGACACCTGGTGGTCGGTGGACCACCCCGCGTACTCGCCGCCCTGGTTGAGGACGGTGTCGATCAGCTGGGGGGCGTCGACGGTCGTCGCCTGCAGGTACGCCGGCCTGGCGTGGGCGGCGGCCTCGGTGAGCGCCTGGATCGCCCGCTGGTGGACCAGCTCCAGGTAGGGCAGCGGGACCGGCCCCCACAGGCCCTCGAGCGTGGCCCCGGAGTGGGTGTACGACCCCTGGACGACGATGTCCTCGGGACCCATCCGCACGCCCTGGGCCTGGCTGATCGCCTCGGCGGCGCCGCGGCGAATCGCCGCCGTCCCGAACTGCGGCCCCTCCTGATAGCCGGGGAAGAACGCCTGCACGTCGGCCACCACGAAGGCCACGGCTCGCGTGCCGTTGCTGACGTAGAGCGCGCGCACCTCGATCGGGTCGTTCACCGGGTCCCGCACCGTCGAGATGGGATCGCCGATGCCGAACCCGCCCGCGTAGATCGGCACGTTGGGCGCGATGCTCTCCCTGGCTGCTCCCACCTGGAACCGGGCCGGGGGCGCGGCCGCGGCGGTCGCGGCCGCCGGCAACAGGCCGAGCGGCACCAGCACGGCGACGAGCTTTGCGATGCGCGGCGAGCGGGCCCAGGGCCCCATGGCACCTCCCCCGGGGCCGAACGATAGCCGGGCCCGGGCTGGCGGCGCGACGGTTCCTAGCCGGCCGGCTGGGCGACGCCGCCGAAGTCGTAGCGCACGCCCGTGAGCTCCTCCGAGACCTGCCACAGCCGCGCCGCCGCCTCAGGATCGAGCGCGCGGCGGCTGGGGACTACGACGACGGGATGCCCGCGCGCCTCCCCGCGGCCGTCCGGGCCGATGTACAGCCCGCCGGTCACGTCCGGCGCGGTCGCGGCGTAGAGCAGCGGGAGCGCGCCCATCTCGGCGCTCTGCGCCACCAGCGCGTTGCTGACCCGCATCACCAGCCGCTCGTGCAGCGGCGGCGCGTTGAACTGGAGGTTCGTCGCCGCGTAGCCGGGGTGGGCGGCGACGCTCACCAGGTCGAGCCCCGCGTCGCGCGCCCGCCGGTCCAGCTCGAACATGAACAGCAGGTTGGCCAGCTTGGACTGGCCGTACGCGCGCCAGCGCCGGTAGCGGCGCTCGCCCTGGAGGTCGTCGAAGTCGATCCGCCCCGCCTTGTGGGCGTTGCTGCTCACGGTCACCACCCGGGCCCCCGGCCGGGCGCGCAGCGCGCCCAGCAGCAGGCCGGTGAGCGCGAAGTGCCCGAGGTGGTTGGTCCCCAGCTGGAGCTCGAAGCCGTCGGCCGTGCGCCGGCGGGGCGCGGCCATGACGCCCGCGTTGTTGACCAGGAGGTCCAGCCCGTCGCGCCGAGCGACGAAGCGCCGCGCGAAGTCCCGCACCGAGTCCAGGCTGGCCAGGTCGAGCGCCTCCACCTCCACCTGCGCCTCGGGAACGCCGGCCCGGATCTCCGCCGCCGCCGCCTCGCCCTTGGCGGTGTCGCGACTGGCGATCACCACCCGCGCGCCGGCCCGGGCCAGCTCGCGGGCCACGATCCGTCCCAGCCCGCTGTTGGCGCCGGTCACCACCGCCAGGCGCCCGGACTGGTCCGGGACGTCGTCAGCGGTCCACTTCATGCGCCGGTCGGGCTCGCGCTCGCCACCCGCGCCGGCACCTCGCCCCACAGCTGCTCGAGGCGGTAGTAGTCCCGGGTCTCGGGCGTGAAGACGTGGACGATCACGTCCAGGTAGTCCATCAGGATCCAGCGCGCCTCTGGCAGCCCCTCGACCCGCCGGGGGAGCACGCCGTGGTCCTTCTTCATCCCCTCGTACACCCCGTCGTGGATCGCCTTGACCTGCCGCTCGCTGTTGCCCGAGCAGATCACGAAGTAGTCGGTGTAGCTCACCACGCCGCGCAGGTCGAGCTCGACGATGTCGCGGGCCTTCTTGTCGTCCGCGTAGGCGGCGATCGTGCTGGCCAGCTCGTCCGGGCTCATGAGGCGGCCACCGGGCTCCGGTACAGGCCCCGCTCGCCGATGTAGGCGGCTACCTCGTCTGGCACCAGGTAGCGGATCGGGAGGCCGGCGGCCACGCGGCGGCGGATCAGGGACGAGGAGACGTCGATCCGCGGCATGTCCAGGAACACCACGGAGTCCCTACCCGCGAGCGACTCCACCGCCCGTTCGATCTCGGCCCGGGCGGCCCCCTCCCGCTCAACCACGGCGAAGCGCGCCAGCGCCAGCACCCGCTCGGGCTCCCGCCAGGCCGGCAGGCTGGCCGCGATGTCCCCGCCGGCGATCCAGGTCAGCTCGTCCCCAGGGTGTCGCTCATGCAGCTGCGCGAGCGTATCGACCGTGTAAGACGGGCCGCCGCGCGCCACCTCCAGGTCCGAGACCTCCAGCCGCGCGTCCCTCCCCGCGGCCAGCCGGCACAGCTCCAGCCGCACCTCGGGGCCGGGCTCGTCGTCCAAGGGCTTGTGGGGCGGCGTCGCCGCCGGCATCAGGACCACGGCGTCCAGCTCGAGCTGGACGGTCGCTTCCTGGGCGCACACCAGGTGCGCGATGTGGGGTGGGTTGAACGTGCCTCCGAGGATCCCGATGCGGGCCACGAGCCCCCTTCAGGGACGGACCTGGCCGGACCCCTCGACCACGTACTTGTAGGTGCACAGCTCGCGCATGCCGATCGGCCCGCGAGCGTGGAGCTTCTGGGTGGAGTTGCCGATCTCGGCGCCCATCCCGAACTCGAAGCCGTCGGTGAAGCGGGTGGAGGCGTTGACGTACACGGCGGCGGCGTCCACGCCCCGCTCGAACGCCTGCGCGGACGCCACCGACGAGGTGACGATCGCCTCCGAGTGCCCCGAGCCGTGGCGGTTGACGTGCTCCACCGCGTCCTGCACCGAGTCCACCACCCCGACGGCCAGGATCATCGCCAGGAACTCGGTGTCCCAGTCCTCGTCCACGGCGTCCAGCAGCGAGTCGCCCAGGGCGCCCGCCGCCGCCTTGGCGCGGGCGTCGGCGCGCAGCTCGACGCCGGCCTCGCGGAGCGAGCCCAGCATCCGGGGCAGGAACGCGGGCGCGGCGTCGCGGTGCACCAGCAGCGTCTCGACGGAGTTGCACACGCCGGGGCGCTGCGTCTTGGCGTTGATCACGATGTCGTGGGCCATGTCGAAGTCGGCGCCGGCGTCCACGTACACGTGGCAGTTGCCGGAGGCGGCGTAGATCACGGGCACGGTCGCCACCTCCTCCAGGGCGGCCTTCAGCCCCTCGCCACCGCGGGGCACGATCAGGTCGACCACGCCGTCCTGGGTGGCCAGCTCGGCCATCTCCTCGCGCCCGCCGCCGGCCACCAGGCCGATGGCGCCCTCGGGGATCCCGGCCCCCAGCGCGGCCTCGGTGGCGATCGCGGCCAGCACGGCGTTGGACTGCGCCACCTGCGACGAGCCGCGCAGCACGATCGCGTTGCCCGACTTCAGGGCCAGCGCGGTGCAGTCGATGGTCACGTTCGGCCGGGCCTCGTAGATGACCGCCACCACGCCCAGGGGCACGCGCACCTTGCGCACGTCGAGGCCGTTGGGGAGCCGGAAGCCCTCGATCACCTCGCCCACCGGGTCGCGCAGCGCCACGATCGCGCGCACCCCCTCGGCGATGGCGGCCACGCGCGCGGGATCCAGGCGCATCTTGTCGCGGAAGGCGGCGGACAGGTCGGCGTCCGCGGTGGCCTCCAGGTCGCGGGCGTTGGCGGCCAGGACCTCCTCCGCGCGGGCGTCGATGGCGGCGGCGATGGCCTCGAGCGCCCGGTCCTTGGTGCCGGTGTCGAGCTGGGACAGCGACCGCGACGCGCGCTGCGCGGCGCGGCAGACGTCGGCGACGGACTGGGCGGTGGTGACCATGCCCACAGGGTACCGACGGGCTACAGGAGGACGAAGTAGTCCCGGTGCACCGCCTCCTCGGTGGCCCGGGGGATGAGCTCGCGCACCTGCGCCGACTTCAAGCCCTTGATCCGCCGCAGCTCCGCGGCCGAGTAGTTGGCGATGCCCTTCCCGATCGCCCCGGCCCCGTCCACCACCTCGACGGCGTCGCCGGCGTCGAAGCTCCCCTCCACGTCGACGATCCCCACCGGGAGCAGGCTGGTCCCGCCCTCGCGCAGCGCACGGGCGGCGCCGGCGTCCACCACCACGCGCCCCTGCGAGGGCTTCGCGTAGCGCAGCCACAGCTTGAAGCTGGAGTAGCGCGCCTCGCGCGGACGGAAGCGCGTGCCCGCCGGCTCGCCTGCCACCGCCGCCCGCAGCACGCCGGCGCGCAGGCCGCTGCCGATCACCGCCTCGATCCCGGCGGCGGTGGCCATCTCCGCCGACACCACCTTCGACCGCATGCCCCCGGACCCAAGCGTCGAGCCGGCGTGGCCGATCTCCAGCCCGTCCAGCGCCTCGAAGTCCGTGACCTCCCGGACCAGCTCGGCCCCGGGCGCGCGCCTCGGGTCGGCCGTGTGCAGGCCCTCGGTGTCGGTGAGCAGGACCAGGAGGTCGGCGCCGATCAGGACCGCCACCTGGGCGGCCAGGAAGTCGTTGTCGCCGAACGAGATCTCGTCGGTGGTGGTGGTGTCGTTCTCGTTGACCACCGGGACCACCCGCCAGGCCAGCAGGCGCTGCAGCGTCTGGCGGGCGTTGAGGTAGTGCGTGCGCGCGCTCATGTCGAAGAACGTGAGCAGGACCTGCGCGCTGGCCACGCCCTGCTCGCGCAGCAGCTCGTCGTAGACCCGGTAGAGCTTGCCCTGACCCACCGCGCTCGCCGCCTGCAGCTCGTCCATGGCCCGGGGGCGCAACGGCAGGTCGAGCACCCGCATGCCGCGCGCGATCGCGCCGCTGGTCACCAGCACGACGCGATGGCCGGCGCCGTGCAACTCCGCGGCCTCGGCGCAGACCGCGCGCAGGATGTCGTCGCGCAGCTCGCCGTCCTCGCGCGCGACGATGCTCGAGCCCAGCTTGACCACGACCGTCGACATGCCCGGGGAGGTTAGAGCGGCGCCGAGGGGTCGAGCTCGAACTCCACCCCGGCGATCTCCACGTCGTCGCCCGGCCGGAAGCCCGCCTCCTCCAGGGCGGCGATCACGCCCAGCCCGCGCAGCCGGCCCTCCAGGTGGGCCAGCGCCTCCGGGTTGCCGAGGTCGTAGCGCGCGACCAGGCGCTCCACGCCGGGGCCCGACACCCGGAAGCCGCCCTGGCCCCGGCGCTCCACCTCCCACCCCCGCTCGGCGGCCGGTCGGAACACCCGGTGCTCGGCCAGGTCGCCCTCCCCGGGCAGCGGCTCGGCGGTCGGCTCCATCGGGACCAGGCGGGCCAGCAGCGTGGACTTGCCGGCGTTGGGCAGGCCCACCAGCCCCACGTCGGCCAGCAGGCGCAGGCGCAGGTCGATCCAGCCCTCCTCCCCGGGCAGCCCCCGCTCGGCGAACCGGGGCGCCTGGCGCACCGGGGTGGCGAAGTGCTTGTTCCCGCGCCCGCCCGGGCCGCCCCGGGCCACCAGCGCGCGCTGTCCGGGCGCCACCAGGTCGTGCCGGGCGCCGTCCAGGCCGGTGACCTCGGTGCCGGGCGGGACCCGGACCTCGAGCGTCTCCCCGCGGGCGCCGTGCCGCAGCGCGCCCTGCCCGTGGCCCCCGCGGCCGGCGCGGAAGTGAGCGCTGCGGTGGAAGGCCTGCAGGTCGCGCAGCCGCTCGCGCCAGTCCACCGCCGCCTCGGCGGCCTGGGCCGGCGGGACCAGGTCGGCCTTGGAGAGCGCCAGGACGCGCGGGAGCGCCGCCAGCCGGGGCTCGTGGAGCTCCAGCTCGCGCTCCACCGTGGCGTGGTGGTCCACCGGGTCGGCGCAGTCCACCGGGGCCAGGTCGAGCACGTGCACCAGCACGCGCGTGCGCTCCACGTGGGCCAGGAAGTCGTGTCCCAGGCCGGCGCCGTGGCTGGCCCCCTCGATCAGCCCGGGGATGTCGGCCACGATCAGCTGCCGATCGCCCGCCTCCAGCGTCCCCAGGACCGGCTCCAGCGTGGTGAACGGGTAGTCGGCCACCTTGGGACGGGCCCGGGTGAGCCGGGCCAGCAGCGACGACTTGCCGGCGTTGGGCAGGCCCACCAGCCCCACGTCGGCCAGCAGGCGCAGGCGCAGGTCGATCCAGCCCTCCTCCCCGGGCAGCCCCCGCTCGGCGAACCGGGGCGCCTGGCGCACCGGGGTGGCGAAGTGCTTGTTCCCGCGCCCGCCCGGGCCGCCCCGGGCCACCAGCGCGCGCTGTCCGGGCGCCACCAGGTCGTGCCGGGCGCCGTCCAGGCCGGTGACCTCGGTGCCGGGCGGGACCCGGACCTCGAGCGTCTCCCCGCGGGCGCCGTGCCGCAGCGCGCCCTGCCCGTGGCCCCCGCGGCCGGCGCGGAAGTGAGCGCTGCGATGGAAGGCCTGCAGGTCGCGCAGCGAGTCGTCGCACACCACCACGACGTCGCCGCCCCGCCCGCCGTCGCCCCCGTCGGGCCCCCCGCGGGGCACGTGGGCCTCGCGGCGGAAGCTCACGCAGCCGTCGCCGCCGCGTCCGGCCTGGACGTAGACCTTGGCTCTATCGTGCACCGCCACAGCATGCCCGAGCCCGACCCCGTGTTCCTCATCACCGGCGCCTCGAGCGGGATCGGCGAGGCCACGGCCCGGGCCGCCGCCGGGCACGGCTACCGGCTGGTGCTGGCCGCGCGCAACGAGGAGCGCCTGCGCGAGCTGGCCACCGAGCTGGGCGGCGACGCGCGCGCCCGCGCGGTGCACTGCGACGTGACCGAGTGGGACGACGTCCAGCGGGCGGTGACCATGGCCCTGGAGGCGTTCGGCCGGCTCGACGTGGCCTTCGCCAACGCCGGCTTCGGGGCCAAGCGCGGGTTCCTCACCGCGTCCCCCGAGCACTGGCGCTCGATGATCCTCACCAACGTCTACGGCGCCGCGCTCACCATCCGGGCGGCCCTCCCCCCGC
>VAXS01000184.1 GCA_005883255.1 Actinomycetota bacterium
CGCCGGCTCGGGCAGGAGCCGGTCCACGAGCGCGAGGGCTGGGCGGCCCTCGAAGATCGGCATGACGTCGGGGCGGTAGAGGATCAACGCCAGGCTCGGAGCGACCATGAAGTCCGCGGCGTTCAGCTGCGCTCCGCCGAGGACACCGTCGGCGATCCAGGCGTCGATTCGGTCGAGCATCGGGGGGAGCTCGGCCAGGAGCTCGCGCTCAGCCGCCGGGCCGGCGGCAAAGACCCCGCGGAGGATCCTCGGGACGATCAGGCGCCGCGTTAGCGCCCGCTTGTAGAGGAGGTACCCGAGCCGGCCGTCTCCTGCCGACCGGCTGAACGCCGCCGGGTCGCGCACCACCGCCGCGCCGGGGATCCGGCGGGCGGCCATCTGAAGCGTTTCGTTCGCCCAGCGCTCCGCCTCCTCGACCGCCGCCCGTTGCTCGGGATCGGCCGGGAACAGCGGTGGCTGTGGGTGGCGCTCGTCCAGGAAGCGCGCGATCCCGTGGTTGGTCGAGATCCGGTGGCCGTTGGCGGCGAGCGCCGGCACGGTGCCGAGGCGATCGCCCAGGCGCAGCCCGAACGTGCGCCGTCCGCCGGCGGTGCGCGTCTGCCCTCCCGCGTCGAATCCGTGCAGCCGGACAACCAGCGGGTGCAGGAGCGTGACGACGTCGACGCGCCGGTACGGCACCTGCTTGTGCTCGAGCATGAGCATCGCCGAGCGGCACGCGTGCGAACCGGGGATCACGTAGAGCGTGTACATACCGACTGGTCAGTCTGTATTCTAACCCCCATGCCCGCAAGCGAAACCCGCAGACCCGGCAGACCTCGCAGGTCGGGTGGGGACGTCGGGGGCCGTCTCGATCGGCGCACCCGCGCCGCTCGCGCAGAGGGCCGTGAGGCTCGCGACGAGCTCTTGACCGCGGCGCTGCGGGTCTTCGCACGCCGGAGCTACCGCGAGGCCGGCGTCGACGAGATCGCGGCCGAGGCGGGCTACTCGAAGGGGGCGCTCTACTGGCACTTCTCCGGCAAGGAGGAGCTCCTCACGGCGCTCCTCGAGGAGCGCATCGACGCACCCATGCGCGACAGGGTCGCGCTGCTCGCATCGGCGCCACCCGAGCGCGACATGTCGGTGGAGGCGACCCGGGCGTTCGCTCAACAGCTCGACCAGCAGCGTGAGGCGATGCTCCTCGAGCGCGAGTACTGGAGCCTCGCGATCCGCGATCCCGAGCTCCGCGCCCGCTACGCCGAGCGCCAGACGGAGCTTCGCGGCGCCCTGGCCACCGCGATGGAGGCCCGGGCGCGCCACCTCGGGACGCCCGACCTCACGATGCCGGCGGAGGACGTCGCCCGCATCGTGATGAGCATCATCGGCGGCCTCGCGGTCGACGAGCTGATCGAGCCGGGCTCCGTCCGCCCGGAGCTCCTCGGCGAGGCACTCGCCCTCGTCTACGCCGGCTTGGTGGCGCGCGCGCAAGGGCGCGGCGAAAATACGTCGTAGCTGAGCTACCGCCGCGGGTTCAGCGTTCCCGCGCCGCGAGCCGGGGGTCGTGGTCCTGTGGGTCCTGGGCGGCCATCTGGGCTGCGGTGGGTCGCGGCAGGGCGCTGGCGGCGGTGGCCGCGCTGGCGGTGCCGGTGGGCGTGGTCGGCGACACGTAGCCGCTGATCGGGGCCGGGCCCATCGAGGTTCCGTTGGCCGGTGACGCCGGGCCTCGGCGGGCGACGTTGTTGGTGCTGGTGTTGCCGGCGATGATCGTGATGGTGCCGGCGGTCGACACCCTCTCCACCAGGCCGACGTGGAGGTTGGAGAAGATCACCATGTCGCCGGGTTGGGGGTGGTTGTTGTAGCCGGGCTTCCAGGTGCCGTGCCGCCGGCCCCAGACCACAAGGTCGGGTACCCAGGCGATGCGGCCGATGGCCGGGACGCCTGCCTGCCGCCAGACCCAGGTCGCGAAGTCCGCGCACCAGGCCTCGCAGGGTCCGAACTTGGTGCAGTTGGATCCGGGCGGGTTCTCCGCCTGTCCGAGCTGGCTTTCCGCCGCGGCGACGATCCGGGCACGGGTGTCTCCCCGCAGGTTCACCGGGGCGGAGGCCAGGCTGATCAGGGCCTGCTTGAGCGCTCGGGCCGTGCTGGCGCCCACCACGCCGGTAGCCCGGAGGCGATGGTCGCGCTGGAAGCGTCGCACCGCGGCCTGGGTGGCCGGGCCAAAGGACCCGTCCACGCCCACGCCGTAGCCCGCCGCCCTCAGCCAGCGCTGCAGGGTGCGTACGCCGGCTCCGTGCATCCCCACGCGCAGGGGCCGCGGCCCCAGCGAGCCGGAGATCGCCGACCGAGTGGGGACGGCCGCGGGGGTGGGCGGCGTGCCGCCCGAGGCGCCGGAAGCGGCGTGACCGGGCGCGGGAAGGATCAGCGCCACGGCCAGGATGAAGGCGGGCAGGATCCTCGCGGCGCGCGTCACTCGTGGTGGCTCGACCTCGGGCCGACCGGGCACAAGCGCCCGGGCAGGGATGCACGGCCTCCCCGGCGAAAGTTCCCCGGAAGCTCGCTCTCGGGCTCTGCGCTCCTTGCTCGAAACCCGGCGCAGGCGTACGCCAATCACGTCCCAAATCCCTTGATCAGCGCCTACGGGGTTAGCTGACGGGCTCGCGCCGGACCTACCGGCGCTACACGCGGATCACCGCGCGATTCGCCCCACTGCAATGGGTTCCCCCGCTCCCCGAACCTGCCGGGGACTCGGCGTTGTCGCGCGAGCGTAGCAGTCCACGTCGCGCAAGGCGCGGATGCCGTGCGCGGCCCGGGTGCGGACTATTCGACTAGGGCGGCTCGTGGGTCGCCCGATCGGCTGGCGGTGCTCGGGCTCCGGACCGC
>VAXS01000012.1 GCA_005883255.1 Actinomycetota bacterium
GCACCGCCACCGTCACCGTCGAGCTCCCGATCGACGTCACGCGCACCGCCCGCGCCACCGTCCGGGCCCAGGCCAGCGCCACCCGCACCGCCACCGCCACGCGTCCGGACGGCACTCGCGTCCGCGCGACCGCCACGGTGACCGCTCCGGTCTCGGTCGCCCAGAGCGCCGTGGTGACCCTGCACGGGAGCGTGGTCGAGCGGGCCTCCGCGGGCGCGCGGGCGTGCGCGAAGGGCCACTAGCCGGAGGCTGCGCAGCGGGTCGCAGATGCGCGGGCCGCGACCCAGGCCCGCCCCCGCGCCCGGCGGGCGGCGAGCGCCGCCGCCCGGGCCGGCCTGCCCGCGGCGCGCGCGCGCCTGGCCGCGCGCGCGCTCGACGCCGCCCGCACCCGGGCCGGCCAGACGGCGCAGGCGGCGCTGCCCGCCGCCCGGGCCGCGGCGCAGGCTCGGGCCGCCGCCGCGGCGCTGGCAGCGGCCCAGTCGCGGGCGAACGCGGCCGCGGCCGGCTGAGCCTCGCCACGCCGGCAGGAGGCCCGCCACCGGCGCGTAATATCCCCGCATACGCGCGCGTTTGCGCGCCGGACTCGCATGCCCCTCACTCCCAGCGCCCAGTACAGCGTCACCCTCCGGGTGGAGATCGTCGACCGCCCGGGCATGCTGGGACGGGTGGCGAGCGCCATCGGCGAGGCCGGCGGGACCATCGGCGCCGTCGACCTGATCGCGATCGAGGACGACCGCGCCGTGCGCGACATCACGGTGGCCGGCGGCGACCAGGAGCACTGGCGGACGATCACGGCCGCCGTGGACGCGATCGACGGCGTGAGGGTCATCGACACCACGGACCGCACGCTGCTGCTGCACGTGGGCGGCAAGATCGAGATGCGCAACAAGCACCCGCTGAAGACCCGGGAGGCGGTGCTGGGCCTGGGCGACATCGGCCCCCGGGCGGCGATGCCGGTGATGGAGGGCAAGGCGATGCTCTTCAAGGAGTTCGGGGGCGTCGACGCCTTCCCCATCTGCCTGGACACGCGCGACCCGGGCGAGATCGTGCGCACGGTGACGGCCATCGCCCCCGCCTTCGGCGGCATCAACCTGGAGGACATCTCCGCCCCGCGCTGCTTTGAGGTCGAGGAGCGGCTCAAGGTGGCGCTGGACATCCCGGTCTTCCACGACGACCAGCACGGGACGGCCGTGGTGGTGCTGGCCGCCCTGCTCAACGCCTGCCGCCTCACCGGGCGCGATCCCCACTCGCTGCGGGTGGTGATCGTGGGCCTGGGCGCCGCCGGCATCGCGGTGACCAAGATCCTGCTGGCCGCCGGCGTGACCCAGATCGTGGGCGCCGACTCGCGCGGCGCCCTGCACACCGCCCGGGCCGACTACCTGGACGGCTCGATCCCGCCGATGAAGCGGTGGTTCGCCGAGGTGACCACCGCGGATCGACGCGACGGCGGTCCGGCGCAGCTGCTGGAGGGAGCCGACCTGCTGATCGGCGTGTCCGGCGCGCGGGTGGTGCCGGCCGACGCGCTGGCGGCGATGAGCTCGGATGCGATGGTGTTCGCGATGGCGAATCCGAACCCCGAGGTCACGCCCGAGGAGGCGGCGCCCCACGTGCACATCATGGCCACCGGGCGCTCGGACTATCCGAACCAGATCAACAACGTCCTGTGCTTCCCCGGCATCTTCCGGGGCACGCTCGACGTGCGGGCGCCGGCGATCACCGAGGCGATGAAGACCGCGGCCGCGCACGCCATCGCCGACGTCATCCCCGACAGCGAGCTGCGCGAGGACTACATCATTCCCTCGGTGTTCAATCGCGACGTGGCCGACGCCGTGGCGGCGGCGGTGGCCGACACCGCCCGGCGCGACGGGCTGGCCGAGGCCGGCGACGAGGTCGGCTACGCGGACACCGAGACCCACCGGGTGCGCGCGGTCACGTAGCCGCCGCGGGCCGCGCCCCGACGCTAGTCCTCGTGCGTCACGCCGCGGGCGCGCGCCTCGGCCACGGTCTCGCCCTCTCCCCCCCGCCGGCGGGGGATCGGTCCCTGGAGCTTCCAGCGCGAGTCCGGGCGCGCCGGCCACAGCAGCCACACCAGCAGGCCGATGGCGCTCAGGAGCAGGCCGGTGGCCAGCCCGGGACGCTCCCCGTAGCCCTTGCGATTCGACAGCCAGGAGGCGGCGATCGCCGATCCCAGCCACAGGAACAGGAGGTAGAGCGCCTTGACCCCGATGAGCGCCAGGACCGTCATGTGCCCAGATATGCGCGCTGCACGTCGGGGTTCTCGCGCAGCGCCTCGGAGCGGTCGCTGAGCGCGACGGTCCCGGTCTCCAGCACGTAGCCGCGACTGGACACGTCGAGGGCGTAGTTCGCGTTCTGCTCGACCAGCAGGATCGTCGTCCCCTGCTGGTTGATCCGGGCGATCGTCTCGTAGATGCGCTCCACCAGGATCGGCGCCAGGCCCATGCCGGGCTCGTCCAGGAGCAGCAGCTTGGGCTGCGCCATCAGGGCCCGCCCGATCGCCAGCATCTGCTGCTCGCCGCCGGACATCGTGCCCGCCTTCTGGCGCTGGCGCTCCTGCAGGCGGGGGAAGAGCTCGTACACCCGGTCGAGGTCCTCCTCGAGGCGGGCGTCGCGGCGCAGGTAGGCACCGAGCTCCAGGTTGTCCCGCACGCTCATCCGCGGGAACACGCGGCGGCCCTCGGGCGACTGGGAGATGCCCAACCGCACGATGTCCTGCGGCGGGGTCTCGCCGATCTCCTGTCCCCGGAAGCGGATGGAGCCCTGCCGGGGCGGCGTGAGCCCGGAGATGGAGCGCAGCGTGGTGGACTTGCCCGCGCCGTTGGAGCCGATCAGCGTGACGATCTCGCCCTCGTCCACCTCCAGCGAGATGCCCTTGAGCGCCTCGATGTTCCCGTAGAACGTGTGGACGTCGTCCAGCTCGAGGAGCGCCATCAGGTCTGCTTCCCCAGGTAGGCCTCGACCACGCGCTCGTCCTGGCGCACCTCCTGCGGCTTGCCCTCGGCGATCTTCTCGCCATGGTCGAGCACGGTGATCCGCTCGGAGACGTCCATCACCACCTTCATGTCGTGCTCGATCAGGAGGATCGTGAGGCCGCGCTCGTCGCGCAGCTGGCCCATGAAGTCGGTGAGGCGCCCGGACTCCTGCGGGTTCATCCCCGCGGTGGGCTCGTCCAGGAGCAGGAGCTTGGGGTCGGAGGCGAGCGCCCGCGCGATCTCCAGCCGGCGCTGGTCGCCGTATGACAGGTTCCGGGAGACCTCGTCGAAGACCTCCTCGCGCAGCCCCACGTAGCGCAGGGTCTCGCGGGCCTTCTCGCGCGCCTGGCGCTCCTCCCGGCGCTGCCCGGGCGTGCGCAGGATCGAGCGGAAGAGCCCGGACTTGGTGCGCGAGTGCTGGGCCACCAGCAGGTTCTCGACCGCGGTCATGGTCCCGAACAGCCGGATGTTCTGGAATGTGCGGGCCATGCCCAGCGCCACGATCCGGTCGGGGCGCATCCCCGTGATCTCCCGCCCGTCGAACCAGATGCGGCCCATCGTGGGCCGGTACAGGCCGGTGAGCATGTTGAAGAAGGTGGTCTTCCCGGCGCCGTTGGGGCCGATCATCGAGACGATCGAGCGCCGGGGGATCGCGAAGCTCACGTCCTCGACGGCCACCAGCCCGCCGAAGGCCTTGGTGACGTCCAGCGCCTCGAGGAGGTTGGAGTCTCCGTCGGGCGCGACACTCGGGCCGGTGGCTTCCACGCCGGGCGTCCCCGTGGCCGCCATCAGGCCCGCACCTCGTAGAGCGACTCGTCGGCGGTGGCGCTCTCGGTGAGCTCGATCTTGCGCCGGCGCTCGGGGAACAGGCCCTCTGGTCGCAGGATCATCATGATCACCAGGAGGAACCCGAAGATGCCGAAGCCGAGATCGGCGAAGGCGAAGTGCAGGCCGATCTTGTTCTGGATGTTGATCTTGTCCAGCACGTCGGGGATGAAGTAGCGCTCGATGAAAGCCAGCACCACCGCGCCGAGCACCACCCCCCAGATGCTCCCCAGCCCGCCCAGGATGACCGCCGCGAGGATGAAGATCGAGAACGAGAACACGAACTGGTCCGAGCTGATCGAGTTCGTGTACGAGCCCAGGAACGCGCCCGCGGCGCCGCCCAACGCCGCCCCGACCGCGTAGGCCAGGAGCTTGGTCCGCACCAGCGGGACGCCCATGCTGGCGGCCGCCACCTCGTCCTCGCGCACCGCGATCCAGGCCCGGCCCAGGCGCGAGTCGCGCAGGCTGCGGTTGACGATGAGCACGATGATCGCCATCGCCAGCCCCAGCCAGAAGTAGCCCCGGAGGCTGGTGGCGGAGTCGAGCTGGGAGAAGCCGGGGATCTGGGGCTGGTCCACCGGCGAGATCGCCGTGGGACCCTCGGTGAGCGTGTAGCGGCCGGCCTTGATCGAGTCGCCGTTGAAGGCGATCGTGCCGATGATCTCGCCGAAGGCCAGGGTGACGATGGCGATGTAGTCGCCGCGCAGGCGCAGCGTCGGCAGGCCGATCAGCGTGCCCAGCACGGCGGCGATGATCATCGCCGCCACCACCAGCAGCAGGAAGTTGAAGTGGATCCCGGCCAGCGTGGACGCGAGCCCGCTGACGCCGATGTGGATCCCCTTGCCGTGGTTTATGTAGGCGAAGTGGTCCGAGGCGAACCAGCCCACCGAGTAGGCCCCGATGGCGTAGAAGGCGACGTAGCCCAGGTCGAGCAGGCCCGCGAACCCCACCACGATGTTGAGGCCCAGCGCGAAGATCGAGTACGCCACCGCGTAGATGGCGAAGTCCAGCTTGGCGTCCAGCGGGTTCGAGATGGCCAGGGGGAAGAGCGCGACCAGGGTGAGCGCGCCGATCGCCAACACCGTGTCGCGCCGACGCCAGCGCCAGAAGTCCTGGAGCGCGCTCATCCGGCCTCCCGGATCTCCTCGCCGAGCAGCCCCTGCGGCCGGAAGGTCATGATCAGGATCAGGTAGCTGAACACGATCACGGGCGTCCACTCGGCCCCGATCCGGTTGTCGGAGAGCTGCTGGATGATCCCGATGATGAACCCGCCCAGGACGGCGCCCCGGAGGTTGCCGATCCCGCCCATCACGGCAGCCGTGAACGCGATCAGCCCGGCCCGGAAGCCCTGGAAGTACCAGATGTTCGTCTGGTAGAGGGCGTACACCAGCCCGCCCGCGCCCGCCAGCAGGCCGCCGATCAGGAAGGTCAGCGAGATCGTGCCGTCGACGTTGATGCCCATCAGGCGCGCCGCCTCGGGGTCCTGCGCCGTGGCCCGCATCGCCTTGCCCAGGCGGCTGCGGGCCACGAATCCGGTGAGCAGGATCACCAGCGGGATCGTCACGCCCACCGCCAGGACGTCCTCGCGGTCGATGCTAATCCCGAACACCGTGAACAGGTGCGCCTGGCCGCGGATCAGGTCGGGCACCCCGTGCTGCGAGCCGCCCAGCCAAAGCTGGCCCACGTCCTCCAGGATGAATGAGAAGCCCACGGCGGTGATGAGCGGCGCCAGCTTGGGGGCATTGCGCAGGGGCCGGTAGGCGACCCGCTCGATCATCACGTTGAGCGCCCCGCACGTGAGCATGGCGACCAGCAGGGTGAGCACGAGGCCGCCGACCAGTCCCAGCGCCCCGGTGGCCAGGGTCAGCCCCACCGTCCCGAAGAAGCCATAGGAGGCGAACGAGCCGATCATGAACACGTCGCCGTGGGCGAAGTTGATCAGCTCGATGATCCCGTAGACCAGGGTGTAGCCCAGCGCCACCAGGGCCCAGATCGCCCCGTTGGAGATGCCCGCGACGAAGATGTTGCCCAGGCTGACCAGGCTGCCCTTCGTGACCAGGTCGCCGATCACGTAGCGGACCGGCAGCGCCAGCAGCACGACGATCAGGCCGTACTTGCCGACCCACGCGCGGACGCTCTCCCACCACGGAAACCGGAACCGGGTCGCAGCGCGGGCGGCTGTCGAAGCGGCTTCCAATGCCCTCTGCGGCTATTGAATCAGACCGGCGCGGGGCCGGCGCGACCTCAAGGCCGCGCCGGCCCACGCTCCGTTTCTCGTGCCTACGTCGAGGGAGCCTTCGCTCCCTTGGGCAGCAGCGAGGTGGTCTTGATCCCGTGATCGAAGACCAGCTTGCCGCCCTTGATGGTGTACAGCCCGTACGTGGTAAGGCTGGTGTCGCCTTCGTTGTCGAAGCTGTACGTCCCCAGGATGCTGTTGCGGTTCTTCGTCGCCAAGAGCTGCGTCACCACGTCCTGGCGGGTGAAGCTCTTCGTCCCGTTGGCGCTCGCCCGCTTGACCGCGTCGAGCAGCACGGCCATCGACTCGTACCCGTACAGGGCGTACGTGTCGGGCTTGCCGTACTTCTTCGAGTAGTCGGCGAAGAACGCCTTGCCGGCCGGCCCGAAGCTCGCCGTGCCCAGCGTGGCGATCGTGCACTTGAACCGCGGGGCGATCGAGAACGGCACGCCCTTGGAAGGGTCGGCTGCGGGGTTGTTGCAGTCGCCGTCGCTCTCGTAGAGCTTCACGCCTGGGCGTGTCGAGCCCACGTCCTTGAGGCCCTGGTTGGCGTTCGACTCGATCTCGCCCGTCGACAGGAAGCAGTCCGAGTGGATGTTCGCCGCCAGCGCGCGATAGTTCGCCGCCTTGATGTCGTACCCGTCGTTGCCCTCGATCTTGAGCCCGGTCTTGGGCGCCTCGAGCGTGACGTCCTTGGCCAGACCGGCGCTGTAGGTGGTCTTGCTGTTCCAGATGTGCAGGCTCTTGCAGCCATCAGCCTTCATCTGGATCAGCAGCGCTGCGGCCTGGACCGTGTCGATCGGGACCACGCGCGCGTAGGTGCGCTTGCCGGTCGGGTAGTACTTCTCCGGCTCCCCGGGCACGGTCCCCGGCACCGACTTCGTGGTCAGGCCCGCGTAGGTGTTCGTCGGGCTGACCTGCGCGACTCCGCCCTTGTTGAGGATCGGGATCGTGACCTTGGAGATGCCGGAGTTGTACTCGCCGACGTAGGCCACGGCCTTGGAGTCCGAGACGACCTGCCGGGCGTTCTGCGATCCCTTGCCCGGGTCGGCCGCGCCGGTCGAGGCCAGCGAGTCGTCGAGGCGCGTGTACTTGATCGCGTACTTGCCGATCTTCCCGCCCACCGCCTGGACGGCGAGCTGCGCGCCGTTCTCGATGGCCACGCCCTGGGACGAGGCGCTGCCCTGCAACGGCAGGCTGGCGTAGACGTCGATCGTGTTCCCGGAGATCGACTTCTTCGCTCCGCCCCCGCCGCCTCCGCAGGCGGCCAGGCCGACCATGAGCGCACAACAGCTACCGGCTACTGCCAAGAAACGGACTGTCAATGGATTCCCCCCTCGGAAATCGGATCGGCGGCATCCTATGTTCTGCGCCCGCGCGGGCGCAATCAGCCGGCCGCGATGTTGCACCTCGCGTGTTTATCCTGCGTTAAGGTTTCGCGCGCGGCCGGTCAGGGCGCGATCGTGCGCAGGTAGGCCAGCCGGCCGTCACGGACCGCGTAGTCGGCGAAGCCCCGCGCCGACGTGTCGCCCTGGCCGTCGATCGCGTACGGCCCGATCGCCGAGCTTCCGTCGGCTACCGCGAACGCCGCGCGGGTGACCGCGGCGCGATCGTTGCCATGCTCGCCGGCGCCTCGGATCGCGGCCAGCACCAGCCGCATCGCCTCGTAGCCGTAGACCGCCGGGGTGGCGGGGTCGGCGCCGTAGCGGGCGCGGAAGCGGCGGGCGAACGCCCGCCCCGCCGCCGGCAGGGCGGACACCGGTGGCCAGGGGGCGAGCAGCCGGGTGCGCGCCGCCGCGGCGGGGCCGAGCTCGGCGGCGAACACCGGCTGGGCCAGCGCGCCGGGCCCGAAGAGCGGAAGCCTGGGCGCCGCCGCGTGCACGGCCGCGAACAGGCCCGGGAGCGAGTCGGCCAGCGCGCCGGTATAGAGGAAGCCGTCGGCGGCCGTGGCCACCACGTCCGCGCCGAGGTCCGCGGGATTCACGCGAGCGGGGTCCGCCTCGCGGGACTTGACCACCGCGATCCCGGCGGCGGCGGCGGCGCGGGCCACCGCCAGCGCCAGCCGCTCGCCGTACAGCGCCGGGTCGTGCAGGACGTAGAGGCGGCGGACCCCGGCGCGTCGCATGAGCGCCAGCAGGGCCTGGGCCTTCGAGACCGCCGACGCGCCGGTGTCCATCTCGCCCACATAGGCGATCGTGGTGCGATCCTGCCCCGCGCGGCGGGCGTTGGCCGACACCACCCCCGGGTCCCAGACGCCCGTCTGTGGGCTGGCGTTGTTGAGCGCGCTGTAGGCGATCCGCCAGCGGCCCACCCGGTCCCCCGCCTCGGTCAGCGCCAGCTGCTCGGCCCGGACCATGTCCCGCCCCTGGTCCGCCAGCGGGCCCACGAGCGGCTCGCTGGAGTAGATGCGCAGGACCGAGCCCGAGACCTCGCGGCGGCTCGGGCCGCCGGAGGACCCGCAGCCCGTCAGCGCCAGTGCGGCCAGCAGCGCGCCGACCGGCACGAGCCGGCGGAGCGCCCCGGTCACCCGAAGAAGACCTCCGCCGTCTCGTACAGGCGGGGGTCGAGCAGCTTCGACTGGGCCAGCGCGTCCGCCAGCGGGACGCGCTCGATCTCGGTGGCGTGCAGCGCCACCATCTCCCCGAAGGCCTCCTCCGCCACCGCGTCGACCGCCGCCACGCCGAACCGGGTGGCCAGGACCCGGTCGTAGGCGGTGGGGGTCCCGCCGCGCTGGACGTGGCCCAGGATGGTCATCCGGGTCTCGTAGCCCGTGCGCTCCTCGATCTGGTGCTCGAGCTCGACGGCGACCCCACCCAGCCGTGCGTGCCCGAACGCGTCCACCTGCTCGGAGGCGCGCGGGCCATCGCCGCCGCGGGGCACCGCCCCCTCGGCCGCCACCACGATCGAGAACGTCCGGCCGGTGAGGTGCCGCCGGCGGATCCGCTCGCACACCTCGTCCACGTCGAACGGCCGCTCGGGGACCAGGATCGCGTCGGCCCCGCCCGCCATGCCGCTGTAGGTGGCGATCCAGCCGGCCTCGCGACCCATGACCTCCACCACGATCACCCGGTTGTGCGACTCCGCGGTGGTGTGGAGGCGATCGATCGCGTCGGTGGCGATCTGCACGGCGGTCTGAAAGCCGAACGTGAAGTCGGTGCCGCCGAGGTCGTTGTCGATCGTCTTCGGCACCCCCACCACGGCGACGCCCTCCTCCGCC
>VAXS01000013.1 GCA_005883255.1 Actinomycetota bacterium
GCCGCGCTGGCCGGCGCCGGCGGCGTGGTGTTCTCCGACGCGCTCAACCACGCGTCGATCGTCGACGGCTGCCGGCTGGCCCGGGCCGAGACGTTCGTGTACGACCACGGTGACGTCGAGCACCTGGAATGGGGGCTGCTCCAGGCGGCCGGGCGCGAGGCGCTCGTCGTCACCGACAGCGTGTTCTCGATGGACGGCGACGTGGCCCCGCTGGAGGAGATCTGCGACGTGGCCCGGGACCACGGCGCGCGCGTGGTGGTGGACGAGGCGCACGCCACGGGCGCGCTGGGCCCGGGCGGTCGCGGCGCGGTGGCGGAGGCCGGCCTGGAGGACGCGGTGGACGTCGTGGTGGGGACCCTGGGAAAGGCGCTCGGGTCCTACGGCGCCTACGCCTGCTGCGACGCCGTCATGGCGCGCTACCTGATCAACGCCGCGCGCACCGTGATCTTCTCCACGGCGCTGCCGCCGCCGGCGGTGGCGGGGGCGCTCGCGGCGCTCCAGCTGCTCGTCGAGCAGCCCCGGCGGGTCGAGCGACTGCGGTCCAACGGCGACGCGCTGCGGGCGGCGCTGGAGGCCGAGGGCTTCCCGGCCGGCGATTCGACCACTCAGATCGTGCCGCTGGTGGTGGGCGACGCCGCCGACGCGATGCGGATGTGCGAGGAGGGGATCGCCCGCGGCGTGTTCGCGCAGGCGATCCGCCCACCCACCGTGCCCGAGGGGACCTCGCGCCTGCGGTTGGCGGTGATGGCGTCCCACACCCGCTCCGAGCTGCAGGACGCTGCCCGCTCCCTGGCCGAGGCGGCGCGCGCCGCCGGCATCGACCCCCGGGACACGGCGCCGGTGCTCGCCCCGCCTCCGCCGGCCGCCGAGCCACCGGACTCGACACCGGCTCCGGCGTTCGACGGCAAGACCGAGCGGGTGGCCGCCCCGCCGCGCCTGTTCGACGGCGAGGCCGAGCAGGTCGCCGCCTGACCGCGCCTCGTGCGCGGGGTCTTCGTCACCGGGACCGACACCGGCGTGGGGAAGACCGCGGTGGCGGGAGCCGTGTGCGCGGCGCTCGCCGCCCGCGGCCAGGACGTGGCGGCGTTCAAGCCGGTGGTGACCGGCACCGACGAGGTCTCGGCCTGGCCGCCCGACCACGAGCTGCTGGCGGCCGCGGCCGGCGGCCTCGATCCCGGCCGTGTCGCGCCGCTGACCTTCGGGCCGCCGGTGTCGCCACACCTGGCGGCCGAGCTGGCCGGCGAGCCGATCGAGCCGGCGGAGCTGATCGCCGCCGCGCGGGCGGCGGGCGGCGGCGCGGACGCCCTGGTGGTCGAGGGAGTGGGCGGCCTCCTGGTCCCGCTCACGTCCGGCTATCTGGTGCGGGACCTCGCCCGGGACCTCGGGCTCCCGCTCGTGGTCGCCGCCCGCCCCGGCCTGGGGACCATCAACCACACGCTGCTGCCGCCCGCCGCCCCTCGCGCCGTGGGATTGTTCGTGGGGGCGACGGTCCTCACGCCCTGGCCGGCCGACCCCGACGACGTCGCCCGCTCCAACCGCCAGACGATCGCCCGCCTGGGCGCGGTCCCCGTGGCCACGCTGCCCCCGCTGCCCAGCGCCGAGCCCGCGGCGCTGGCGCAGGCCGGCGCGCAGCTCCCACTCGACGACTGGCTCGGCTAGGGGTCGCGGTAGAACTGCCCGTGGAAGGAGAACGGGATGTGGTGGGGGACGTCGGCGCGGGCGACCTCGTCGAGGGTCGCGGCGTCCAGGGCCAGGAGGAACGACGTCCCGCGCGCGCCGTCGAGCACCACCGACAGCAGCACGCCGTCGTCCTCCGCGCTCCCGCCCGGCCGGGACACGAGCACCGGCTCGCCCGGATAGCAGCCCTCCTGGCGCCAGCTCGTGGCCTCGCCCCGCTCGACGTCCACCTTGACCACCCGGTCCACCCAGTCGTCCCCCGCCGCGTTGCCGTACACGTAGCGGTAGGGCCGCGTGTTGTGGGTGCGGTAGGCGATGCGGGGCAGCTCGAGCTCGGCGTCGGCCAGGTCCTCGCCGCCCACGCCGCCGCCCTCCAGATCGATCCGCAGCCGCCGCGGGCGCGCCGGCGGGACCGGCATCGACCGGGCGGGCGGCTCGGTCCGCAGGTTGTCCAGGTAGAGCGCGTCGACGATCGAGGCGTCCTCGTATGCGCACAGGTCGACGACCAGCTCGCCGTCGCGCTCGAACGAGTTGATGTGGTGGAACGTGAAGAACGCCTCGGTGTCGTAGGCGCCGCGCAGCTGGCCACCGTCGCGCTCGAACACCAGCAGCCGCGTCCCCCGGTCGGGCTCCCAGCGGTAGTTCTCGATGAACGGCCGGCCGCTCAGCAGCATCGCCGTCGGGTTCACGACCAGCGGGCACTCGGCCAGGATCAGATAGCGCTCGCTGAGGCCGAAGCTGTGGACGTAGGCCGGCCGCGAGGTCGCGTGCCGAGCCAGGATCCGCGGCGGCGCCTCGGCGTCCTGGACGAAGAAGCGGTACTGGCTGCGGGCCGAGAAGCGCACCACGTGGTTGATGGCCTCGCCCCGCGCGCCGTCGAGGTGCGGGTGCGCCGTGGAGTGGTGGAGCAAAGGCGGTCTGCACCCGCTTGAACAGTCCGCGGCAGGGATCGGTGGCGAACTCCTGGTAGGCGATCCGCCCCTCCTCGGCGGCCGCCCGGTAGGCGGGGGTGTCCAGGAACCGCGAGGCGTACGACGCTCGCCCGTGGCCGAACGAGAACCGGTGCAGCATCGCGAGTCCGTCGAACCAGTGGCGCATCCGCTGCTCGCCCACCTCGAACTTGGCGGGCCCGGTACGAACCAGGGTCCCCGCCAGCCAGGGCGGCAGCGCGCCCGTCACCGGCAGGTCGTCGAGCACGACCTCGCGCTCGAGCGTGTCGAAGCCCCGGCGGTAGCCCGTGGTCGTGGCGGCGGCGCTCGTGGTCATCCCGTCTTCCTCCTGCTCTAGAATGGACGGATCGGAGCATACCGTCCAAACTAGACCATTGCAAGCCCCAGTCAACGACATCCGCCTCACCCCCACCTCGTACATCGTGCTGGGCTTCCTGGCCGCCATGGACGAGGCCACTCCCTACGACCTCAAGCAGGCGGTCGCGCAGTCGGTGGGCAACTTCTGGTCCGTGCAGCACGCGCAGCTCTACTCCGAGCCCGAGCGGCTGGCCCGCGCCGGCTACCTGGTCGAGAAGCGAGAGCAGACGGGCCGCCGCCGCAAGCGCTACACGCTCACCGCCCGGGGGCGGGGCGCGCTGCGGGACTGGCTGGGCGCGCCGGTGCACGCGGTCCCGGAGCTGCGCGACCTGGGCCTGCTCAAGCTCTTCTTCGGCGCCGACCCCACGCGGCTGGCCGCCGGCCAGCTGGAGGCCCACCGGGCCAAGCTGGCCGAGTACGAGGCGCTGGCGGAGCAGGAGATGCCCGCCGGGATGCGCCGGGCGCTGGACTCCGGCCTGGGGCACGAGCGCGAGTTCGTCCGCTTCTGGTCGCGCCTGGCCAAGCGGGGCTGACTCCGGGCCTGCGGCTACGCTGCGCGCCGGATGGCCCGCCAGTACCTCGTCACCATCCGCAACGGTCCCAAGGTCCAGCACGCGCGGGCGCCCACGCTGGACGAGGCGCTGGCGGAGCTGGAGAGCCGCATGCGGGAGCTGGCCGGCGACGTGCGCCTCGACCCCGTCGACCTGCGCTACCGGCGCTTCGAGCCCGTCCAGCAGGTGGCGGCCCGGGGCGAGGTGGCGGGGCCGGGCCGGCTGCGCGGCGGCGTCGACCTGCGCGGCGACGGGTCGGCGGAGGCGTTCACCGGGCGACTGCGCCGGCGCCTGGTGGAGCAGCGCGAGGGCGAGACGCCCTACGACGCGCTGCGCCGGGCGCTGGGCGCCGGCAGCACCAGCGCCGGTCCGTAGCGGCGCAGCCAGCGCTGGTGGACGCGGTAGTCCGGGCAGCGCGAAAGCAGCAGCGACCAGAAGCGCGGCGAGTGGTCGGCCACCTCCAGGTGGCAGACCTCGTGCCACACCACGGCGTCGACCACCGGCGCCGGCGCCAGCAGCAGCCGCCAGTTGAAGCTCATGGCCCCCGAGGTCGAGCAGCTGGCCCAGCGGGTGCGCTGGCTGCGGATCGTCAGGCGGTCATAGCCGGTGCCCGCCCGGGCGCAGGCCGCGTCGAGCCGAGGCCCGAGCTCGGCCCGCGCCCGCCGCCGGTACCAGCGCTCCAGCGCCGGACGGGCATCCCCCGCCGGGACCAGCAGCGCGTCGCCGCGCCGGCTCACGCGGCTGCGACCGCGCTCGGCCCGCAGCCACAGGGCCTCGCCCAGGTAGGGCACCGCGCCCGGCGGCACGCCCAGCTCGGCCCGCGCGGACTCCAGCTGCCCCAGCCGCCGCCGGACCCAGGGCCCGAGCTCCCGGATCGCCGTGGCCGCCTCGGCCTCGCGCGCCCGCGCCGGGAGCACCACCTCCACGCCGGCCTCGGCGTCCACGCTCACCCGCACGCGCCGCGCCCGGGGCGAGCGGCGAATGCGGTAGGGGATCTCGTCGCTCATGGAGCGGGCACGATACGACCGGCGCCGGATCGGATCTCAGGCCACCGGGCCGCGACGGTCGAGCACGCGCAGGAACGCGCTCACCACCTCGGGGTCGAACTGCGCGCCCGCGCCGGTCCGCAGCTGCATCCGGGCCTCGGAGTCGGGCATCCCCTGGCGGTAGGGACGGTCCGAGACCATCGCGTGGTAGGCGTCGATCACGAACACGATCCGCGCCCCGATCGGGATGTCCGCGCCGCGCAGTCCGTCGGGATAGCCGGAGCCGTCCCAGCGCTCGTGGTCGTGGCGGACGATCCGCCGGACGTCGGCCAGGAACGGGACCGGGGCCAGGATCTGCTCGCCGGCGATCGGGTGGCGCTTGACCACCTCGAACTCCACCTCGGTCAGCTTCCCGGGCTTGTGCAGGATGGCGTCGGGGACCGCGATCTTGCCGATGTCGTGGAAGATCGCGCCGTAGCGCAGGTCGCGCAGCTCGCGGCGATCGAGCCCCAGGTCGCTGCCCACCTCCACCGCCAGCTCGGCGATCGACTGCGCGTGATCGGCCGTGTAGTCGTCCTTGGCCTCCAGCGCGGCCGCCAGCGCCGCCGCGGTCCCCACGTAGGTCTGCTCGAGCTCGCGGTAGAGCTCGGCGGTGAGCAGCGCGCCGCCGATGTGGTCGGCGATCGTCTGGACCAGGTGCGCGTCGGCGGGATCGAACGACGCCGGCGCCCGGGCGCACACCTCGATCGCGCCCCACAGCTCCGCGCCGGTGTACAGCGGGACCGCCAGCAGCGAGCGCGCCCCGGGCGGGAGCTTGCCCGCGTACAGGGGATCGCGGTCGGCGTCCGTGACCAGGACCGGCCGGCGCTCGCGCAGGCAGCGCGCCACCGGCCCGTCGGCCGGCCGGACCTGTCCGTTGCCCAGGCCCTCCGCGGCGGCGCTGGCCGCCACCTCCATCGCGCCCTCCCCCCGGTCGGCCACCAGCGTGCAGGCCTCGTAGCCCAGCGCGCGCATGTCGGAGACCGCCGTGTTGGCGATGGCCTGCGGGTCCAGCAGCCGCGACAGGCGGGCGCCCATCTCGCCGGCGATGGCCAGCCGCCTGGTCGCCCCACGCCCAGCTGGACAGCCCCGCGCAGCCGGTGATCGACTCGCCGGCGGTCAGCGGCGCGTCGCCCAGGGCCAGCAGCGTGCGATCGACGATGGCCTGGGCGGTGACCGTGTCGGTGGCCGGCAGCAGCAGCGCGAACTCGTCGCCTCCGAAGCGCGCGACCTGGTCGTGCAGCCGCACCGCCCCGCGCAGCAACTCCCCCGCGGTGCGCAGGACCGTGTCGCCGGTGAGATGGCCGAAGCGCTCGTTGACCGTCTTGAAGCCGTCCAGGTCGATCAGGGCCAGGGTGAACGGCTCGGCGCCTCGTTCGGCGCGCGAGATCTCCTCCCGCAGGCGGGTCTGGAAGGCGGCGTGGTTGAGGCAGCCGGTGAGCGAGTCCAGCGAGGCCGCACGCCGGGCGGCGGCGTGCTCGTCCGCGTTGCGGCAGGCGCCGCTGGCCAGCTCCGCGAACGCGCGCAGCAGCTCCACGTCGCCCGGCGCCACCGGGTGCGGGTCCAGGTGCAGCACCTGCAGCACGCCGTCCGGGGTGCCGCGGCGGTGCAGCGGGACCGCGATCGCGCCGCGGATCGGATCGCCCCCGGGCGTCTCGGCGGGCTGGTGGGCCTCCTCGCGGTAGGAAGAGGTGGCCTGGGGCGCGTCGTCGGCCAGGGCGCGGGCCGCCAGCCCGGCCCGGCCGCGCGACCATTCCGGGCCGAAGGCCTGCCGCGCGCCGGACTCGCCCACCGGGTGCAGGTGTCCGTCCTCGTCGGCGAACAGCGCCAGCACGACGTCCGCGCCCAGCGCGAGACGGACCTCGTGGCAGAGCGTGCGCACCACCTCCTCCCGCTCGAGGCTGGCGTTCAGCAGGTTGGCGGCCCGGGCGATCGCCGCCTGCTGGGCGGCGTGGCGCTCTCGTTCCACGCCCAGCCAGGCTCGCTCCAGCGCGTGGCCCACGCCGTCGGTGACGGCCTCCAGTAGGGCCATCTCGGCGGCGTCGAAGTCCTGGTCGTAGGCCCGGGCCACGCCCACCACCGCCCGGCCGCCGGTGTCCCCCCGGAACGGCGCGAGCGCCAGGCTTCGCGCGCCCAGCCCCAGCAGGTCCTCGCCCGCGTGCACCTCCGCCCGGGCGGCGTCCAGCGCCGACAGGGAGGTGGCGTCCGCGAGCACCGCGGCCGCGGCGTCGGCCTGGCCGCCCAGCCCGGCGGAGCCCACCAACTCGGCACCCGCCCCGGGCGCTTGGGCGGCGAGGACGAACGCGATCTCGGCCTCGTAGGCCTCGCACAGCTCGGCGGCCACCACCTCGCCCAGCTCGGCCTCGGTCCGGGCCGAGTTGACCAGGGCGATGATCTCGGGACCACGAGCGCATGATTGCGGTCTCCTTTCGCTCCTCGCACCCTCCCCACCTCCCCGTGGGTGAACCCGCCGGCCAGCGGCACGTCCTCGCCCAGGCTGGCGCGGATCACCTCGGTCTCCCGTTCGACCGCGTCGCCGAGCGCGCGCTTGCGCCCGGCGCAGTCGAACACCAGCGCGGCCCGCGGGCGGGCGGCGCGCAGGCCGGCCCGCGCCCGCTTCACGGCCTCGGCCGCGCTGTCCACGATCGCCTCCACCGTCTGCTCGGTGAACACCACGGCGGCGTTGGCCGGGATCGCCGTGGCGCAGGCCAGTCCACCTCCGGGGGCGCGGCCGATCACGTGGCGCAGCCGCACCTCGCCGCTGAGCTCGGGCTGCGCCAGCGGATGCCTGACCGCCGCCCGGTGGAGCTCCTCCTCGTCGAGGTCCGCGCCCACCTTCTCGGCGTACACCTCGTCGGCCGGCCGGCCGTCCAGCTCCAGCAGCGTGCGGCCGGCCGCCCGCGTGACGATCGACGGGGCGGAGACCGGCGTGCAGGCGTGGGACAGCCCCACCGCGATCGGTCGCGGGGAGGTCAGCATCGCCGCCACCACGCTGTCGCGCCGGGCGGCGTCGTGGGCGAACTGGACGCCGTCGCGCGTGCCCGATCCGCCGCCGGCGAACGGGACGGCGGGCCCGGTGGCCTCGTAGGCGCCGTCGACCGCGTCGCACTGGTCGCCGGTGGCGGGATCCACGAACAGCAGCAGGAGCGCGTTCCCGGGGGCGGGCTCGACCGCCGCGGACGCGGCCTCCGCCGCCGCCCGGCCCGCGCCCCGCGGATCGCGCGAGGCGTGCTCCGCCACGCCCACGCCGGCCAGCACGGTCTCGTCGAAGGCCAGCGCCGAGCAGCCGGGCTCGAGACCGCGCGGATCCGCCAGCGAGCCATCGCTGGTCATCCCCGCCACCGTCGCGCCGCCCGCGGCCTCGCGCGCCTGCAGCGCGGCCAGCCTAGGCTCGATCTGCCCGGTGGGGAACATCAGCACCAGCCCGGGCCGCGCGCCGGCCAGCCCGTCCACGGCGTCGCCCACGGCATCCAGGACGGCGCCGGGCCCGCGCGCCCACCCCGCCGCCGCGAACGGTCGGGGTGTGAAGGGAGGGGTCACCCCAAGTTGCTCGGAGGAGGCGGGGCCGGCGGAATCCGTCCCAGTTCGGCCGCCCATCGAACTCTTGATGATATCCGTACGTCGATGGAACGCTGGCGCGTGAAGCTTCCGCCCTCTGTGCGCCCCCCGTTCGACGTCTACGTCAACGGCGTGCCCCAGCGCGAGGGCGTGGACTTCACCTGGCGCGAGGACGTGCTGCTGTTCGACCGGCCGCTGGCCAAGGAGGGGCGGCTCGGGTTCTGGCGCTGGTTCCTCGGCGCCTGGGGGATCGGGACCTACCGGCGCAACGACCAGGTCGACGTGCGCTACGAGCGGGACGGCCGCCCGCAGGTCGCTCACGCGCTCGACATCGAGCCCCCGCCGGGCTGGACCTCCTCGAGCTGATCGTCCTGCCGCTCGTCCCAGGGCCGCTGCAGGCGCAGCGACGAGAGGATGGCGCGCGTCGCCGGCGAGCGGTTGAGCGTGTAGAAGTGGATGCCCGGCGCGCCCCGGCGCAGCAGGTCGGCGCACTGCAGCGTGGTGTAGGCGACGCCCAGCTGCAGCACCGCCTCGGGGTCGTCGGCCCGGCGGTCGAGCTCCAGCAGCAGCCCCGGCGGGATCGTCGCCCCGCACATCTCGGTGATCGTCTTGAGCTGCGCCACGTTGGTGATCGGGATCACGCCCGGGACAATTGGCGCGGTGATCCCCGCCTCGCGGCAGCTGGCCACGAAGTCGAAGTAGTAGCGGTTGTCGAAGAACATCTGGGTGATCAGGAAGCTCGCCCCCGCGGCCAGCTTCTCCTTGAGGAAGCGGATGTCGTGCGCCAGGTCGGGCGCGTCGGGATGCACCTCGGGGAACGAGGCGGCGCCCACGCAGAACTCGTAGCCGCCGGCGATCAGCGCGATGAGCTCGGTGGACCAGCGCAGCCCGTCGGGGTGCGGGGTCCACTCCTTCTCCCCGCGCGGCGGATCGCCGCGCAGCGCCAGGACGTTGTCGATCCCGGCCCCGGCGATCTCGTCCAGCATCTCCCGCAGCCGGTCCACCGGCTCGCCCACGCAGCTCAGGTGCGCCATCGCCTCGATGCCCAGCTCCTGCTTGATCCACTTGGTGATCTCGACCGTCCGCTCGCGGGTCGCCCCGCCGGCGCCGTAGGTCACCGAGACGAAGTCGGGCTGCAGGCCCCGCAGCGTGCCCAGCGTGTCGCGCAGGGTGCGCTCGCCCTCGGGCGTCTTGGGCGGGAAGAACTCGAACGAGAAGACGGGCTCCTCGGCCGACGCGATGATCTCGTCGATCCGCATCGCGCGATCGTAGCGGCCCCGCTCAGCCGCTCGCCCGGCGGCGCTCCCACATCTGGATCGCCCCGCAGTCGCGGTAGCCCAGTCGCGCATACAGCGGCGCGCCCATCGCGGTGGCCTGCAGCGAGGTGGTCTGCAGGCCGCGCTCGCGCGCTTCCAGCAGGGCCTGGCGCATGAGCGCGGTGGCCAGCCCGCGTCCCCGGGCGGCGGGATCCGTGGCCACCATGTACACGCCGCAGTCGCGCTCCACGTCGAGAGTCCCCAGGCAGGCGACGTCGCGGCCCTCGCCCCGGGCCACGTACAGGCGCAGCTCGCCCCGCAGCCCCCGGGACGCGGCGGCGGTGACCGCCGGCGGCCCGCAGCGCCCGTCCCGCCGCCTCGTCCTCCTCCGGCACCCACACCGTCCACGCGCGGACGCCGGCGTCTTCGTAGGCGGCCGCCAGGTCGTCGAGCGCCGCGCCCAGGACGTCGGGGTCGGTGTAGACGACGCCGTTGAAGAACGAGCGGTTGGCCGCGGGCGGGCACACGCAGGCCACCAGCCCCTGGCGATCGAGCAGCGAGCAGCGGGGCGAGCGCTCGCCGATCAGCCGGTAGAAGCGGGCCAGGTTGGCCAGCATCCGGCGATACAGCTCCTCGCGCTCGATCATCGGGGCTCCCAGCGCAGCGGCTCTCCCTCCCGGCGCCGGACCACTCCCCGGCGCTCGAGGTGGACCAGGTAGCACAGGGTCTCGGACAGCCGCCACGAGCCCGTGAGCGGGCTCAGCGGCTCCCCGTACACGGCGGGCACGATCTCGACCGCCGTCCGCGGCCGGCCGTCGAGCGCGCCTTCCACGGCCGCCAGCCGCTCGCGAACCAGCGCCCGGTTCGCCGCCACGTGGCCGGCGACGTCGGCGAACGGCCGCCCGTGCCCGGGAAGGCACAGCCGGGCGTCGAGCGCCTCCACCACGTCGAGCGAGTGCAGGAACTCGCCGGCGGGGTCGGGCGTCCAGCCGTAGTCGTAGTAGAGCGAGACCCGGCCCAGCAGGTGGTCGCCGGAGATCAGCAGGCGCCGCTGCGGCTGATGCAGGCAGACGTGGGACGGCGCGTGTCCCGGCGTCTCGTGCACCGTCCACTCCCCCAGGTCGGTGGGGATCGTCACGCCGGTCAGCAGGTCGCGGTCCGGCTCCACGATCGCGGCCACGCCGAAGCCCTGTCCGCGCCGCTCCTCGGCATAGCGCCGCAGCGGCTCCTCGGGCACTCCCGACTGCCGCGCCACCTCCAGGCGCCGGGCCAGCCAGGCCTCGGGATCCTGCGCCGCCGCGGTCATGTGCCCGTGGTTGGGGTGCATCCACAGCTCGCAGCCCGCCCGCTCGACGATCGTCGCCGCCTGGCCGTAGTGGTCGGAGTGCGCGTGCGTGCACACCAGCAGGCGCACGTGCTCGAGCCGCAGGCGCACCTGGTCCAGCGCCCGCTCCAGGTGCGCGAGCGAGCCCGGCTCGTGCATCCCGGTGTCGAACAGGACCACGCCGTCGCCCGCGGCCACCGCCCAGGCGTTGCAGTGCGGCACGCCGGGCCAGGGCAGCGGGAGCCGCAGCCGCCACAGTCCCGGCAGCACGCGCTCGCCGCGGCCCAGCTCCCGCCGGCGCGCGTTCACCGCGGCTCCCGCCACATGAGCCACACCGGCGGGCCCTCCGGGAGCCGCAGCTCCTCGGTCACCCGGAACCCGTGGCGGGAGTAGTAGTCGACGTTGCGCTCCTTGCTGGACTCCAGGTAGGCGGGGACGCCGTCGGCGTCGCAGGCCCGCAGCACCGGACCCATCAGCGCGGTGCCCAGGCCGCGCCCCTGCGACTCCGGCTCCACGCCCAGGACCGCCAGGTAGTAGTGGGGCTCGCGGGGGTGACGGCGCTCGACGTCGTGCAGCCCGCCCAGGATCCGGGCGGCGCGCAGGCCGAGACCCCCCGCCAGTCGCACCAGCATGTCCAGCTGCTGGCCGGCGGAGACCTTCCACTGACCGGGGACCGCCCACAGCGCCCCGCCGCGGTTGTCCAGCGTGTAGGTCTCCCGCTGGTCGAGCACGTGGCGCAGCCGCAGCGCGAACAGGCGGCGGGCGAAGCGGGGACGCCGGCGGGCGTCGGGGAACACCCAGCCGATCACCGGGTCGTCGTCGAACGCCGCCGCCAGCGCGGTGGAGAGCGCCGGCACGTCGTCCGCCACCGCCTTCCTCACGTCCTGCACGCGGGGCAGTATCCCCCGCGCGCTACCGTCAGCACGTGGACCGTCGCACCAAGATCGTCGCCACGATCGGACCCGCCTCCGACGACGTGGACACGCTGACCCGGATGATCGACGCCGGGATGGACGTGGCGCGGCTGAACTTCTCCCACGGAACCCCCGAGGAGAAGGCCCGCACCGCCCAGCGGGTCCGGGCGGCCGCGGACCGGCTGGAGCGCCCGGTGGCGATCCTCCAGGACCTGCCCGGGCCCAAGCTGCGGATCGGGCCGCTGGACGAGGTGGCGGAGCTCAAGCCCGGCGATCGGGTGACGTTCGAGGCCGGCGCCGACGGCGCGGGCGACGCCGAGCGCATGTCGGTGGCCTGGCCCGGGCTGGCGGACGCGCTGTCGCCGGGCGACGTCCTCTACCTGACCGACGGCACGGTGCGGCTGCGGGTGGAGACGGTGCGCCGGGCCGAGCACGCGGTGGAGACCGTGGTCGAGCTGGGCGGGACGGTCTCGTCGCGCCAGGGCCTGAACGTCCCGGGCGAGCTGGCCGACCTGCCCTCGGTGGGCGAGGAGGACCTGGAGCTCCTGCGCTTCGGCGAGTCGCTGGGGGTTGACCTGGTGGCGCTGTCGTTCGTCCGGCGCCCGGAGGACGTGGCCGAGGTACGCCGCCACACCCGCCTCCCGCTGATCGCCAAGATCGAGAAGCCCCAGGCGGTCGAGTTCGCCGAGCAGATCATCCACGCCGCCGACTGCGTGATGGTGGCGCGGGGCGACCTGGGCATCGAGCTGGAGATCGAGGAGGTCCCGCTCGTGCAGAAGCACGTGATCGCGCTGGCGGGCGGGCTGGCGCGGCCGGTCATCACGGCCACGCAGATGCTGGACTCGATGGTGGCCTCGTCGCGGCCCACTCGCGCCGAGGTCACCGACGTGGCCAACGCGATCCTGGACGGCACCGACGCGCTCATGCTCTCCCAGGAGACCGCGGTGGGCGCGCACCCGGTGGAGTCGGTGGCGATGATGGCCTCGATCGCCCGGCGCACGGAGCGCGAGGCGCCCTACGGGCACTGGAACGAGACCCGCGTCCGGCGCCTGGAGCGCCACGACCAGGACCCGGCCTACACCGTGGCCTACAACGCCTGCGCCGCCGCCCGCCAACTCGACCTGGCCGCGCTGGTGGTCCCCACCCTGTCGGGGCGCTCGGCGCGGATCATCTCGGCCCACCGTCCGCAGGTCCCGATCGTGGCGCTGTCGCCCGGGAAGGAGACGGTGCGCCGCTGCTCGCTCATGTGGGGCGTCCAGGCCGCGCGCATGCGCCGCCACGAGGTGACCGAGGAGCTGATCGCCGACGCCGCCAGGCGAGTGGTCGAGCTGGGCTGGGCCAAGCCCGGCCAGCGCGTGGGGATCACCGCCGGCCTGCCCAGCGGCCGTCCCGGCACCACCAGCCTGTTCCAGGTCCAGACGGTCTGAGGCCGCCGCCAACCGGCGCGCCCGGGCGCCGGGCCGGGGTACGGTTCCGCGCGGGGTGCGGGGTCGGCTGACAGCGGTGCTGGTGGTGGCGTCGTGTGCGCTGGCGCCGGCGGGCGCGCGCGCCGCGGCGCCCGTGCAGCCCTTCGGAGCCAACGACTTCGGCGGCTTCCACGACGTCCTGCCGCCGGGCACCAACGGGCTGGCCACGCTGCCGCAGATCGCCGCCTTCGAGGCCAACGGGGCGCGACCGCCCCACAACGACGACCAGGTCGCGATGTACCGCGACCTGATGTACGCCTCTCCGGGGCTCCAGCGCGTCGACCTGGGCCGCTACTACAAGGACTCGACCTTCGGCGTGGCCCCCGGCGACGCGGGCCGCACCTACAGCCCGGGCGGGCGCGACGACGTGACCGTGGTGCGCGACTCCAGCCACGGCGTCCCCCACGTCTACGCCACCACGCGCGCGGGCGCGATGTTCGCGCTGGGCTACGTGACCGCCGAGGACCGCCTGTTCTTCATCGACATCCTGCGGCACCTGGGCCGCGCGCAGCTGACCTCGTTCGCGGGCGGCGCCCCGGGCAACCGGGCGTTCGACGAGATGCAGTGGCAGACGGCGCCGTATACCGAGGACGACCTCCAGCGCCAGATCACGATCGGCCTCCAGCGCTACGGCGCGCAGGGACAGGAGGTGCACGACGACGCGGTCAACTACGTGGCCGGCATCAACCAGTACATCGGCGAGGCCAAGCTCGACCCGTCGAAGATGCCCGGCGAGTACGCGGCGATCAACCGCCCGCTGGGCCCCGACGACTGGAAGCTCACCGACCTGATCGCCGAGGCGTCGCTGGTGGGCGGGATCTTCGGCCAGGGCGGGGGCGAGGAGATCCAGACGATGCGGCTGCTGCAGCGCTTCCAGGCGCGCTTCGGGAGGGCGACCGGCGCCCGGCTGTGGCGCCAGTTCGCCGAGGTGGACGACCCGGAGGCGCCCCTCACGGTGCGCGGCCGGCGCTTCACCTACGAGACCGGCATCCGCCGCGTGGCCCGGGGCAGCGCGGCGGTCAACCACGGGCCGCTTCAGGACGTGCCGATCGTGGCCGCGGGCGCCGACTCCGGCACCTCGGCCAGCGCCGCGAGCGCCCGGGCCTCGTCGGGGGTGGCCGGGCTGCTGGCCTTCCCCCACGCCAACTCCAACGCGCTCGTGGTCTCGGCGCGCAAATCCGCCTCGGGCCATCCGCTCGCGGTGTTCGGGCCCCAGGTGGCGTACTTCGCGCCGGAGATCCTCATGGAGCAGGACGTGCACGCGCCGGGCCTGGACGCCCGCGGCGCCGCGTTCCCGGGCGTCAACCTGTACGTCGAGCTGGGGCACGGGCGCGACTACGCCTGGAGCGCCACCTCGGCCGGCCAGGACATCATCGACACGTTCGCGGTGCCCCTGTGCGACCCCGGCGGCGGCGCGCCCACGCTGCAGTCCGACCACTACCTGTTCCGGGGCCAGTGCCTGGCGATGGAGACGCTGGAACGCTCGAACTCCTGGAGCCCCAACGTGGCGGACACCACCCCGGCGGGCTCGCAGACGCTGCAGGCGCTGCGCACCAAGCTCGGCCTCGTCGCCGCCCGGGGGACGGTGGGCGGCCGTCCGGTGGCGTTCACCCGGCTGCGCTCCACCTACATGCACGAGATCGACTCGGCGGGCGGCTTCGACGACCTCAACAACCCGGACCGGATCCACGGCCCCCGCGACTTCCAGCGGGCGGCCTACAAGATCGGCTACACGTTCAACTGGTTCTACGTGGACAGCCGACACACCGCGTACTTCAACTCGGGAAACAACCCGGTCCGCCCGCCGAACGTCGATCCGCTGGTGCCCACCAACGCCCGCTTCGAGTGGCGCGGCTTCAACCCCGACGACGACACCGCGCGGTACACGCCGGCCAGTCAGCACCCACAGGCGATCGACCAGGACTGGATGACCAGCTGGAACAACCGCCAGGCGGCGGGCTACGCCGGTGCGCTGTCCAACGTCTTCGGCCCGGTCTACCGCTCGCAGATGCTGGACGAGCGCATCCGCCCGCAGCTGGCGCACGGCCGCAAGATGACGCTGACCGGACTGGTGGACGCCATGGAGGGCGCGGCCACCGTCGACCTGCGCGGCGACACCGTGCTGCCCTATGCGCTGGCCGTCCTCACCGCCCGGCGGGCGCCGGGGTCGCGCCGGAGGCTGCCGGCGCTGGCCCCGGACGTGGCGGCGGCGGTGGGCAAGCTCGGGGCCTGGCAGCGCTCGGGCGCCCACCGCATCGACCGCGACCGCGACGGCCACTACGACGACAGCGACGCCATCGCGATCATGGACGCCTGGTGGCCCCGGCTCCTGCAGGCGGAGTTCGAGCCCACGATGGGCCAGCCGCTGTTCGACGAGCTCCAGAGCGTGGTCGAGTTCGACAACGCGCCCAACAACCACGGCGACCACCTGGGCTCGGCCTACCAGACCGGCTGGTACGGCTACGCCAACAAGGACCTGCGCACGCTCCTCCGGCGCCGGGTGCGCGGCCGCTACGCGCGCGCGTTCTGCGGCCGGGGCAGCTTCGTCCGCTGCCGGGCGGCTCTGGCCTCCTCGCTGCACGGCGCGCTGGGAGTTCCCCGCGACGCGCTCTACCACGACCCCAGCGGGGACTGCCCCGACGGCGACCAGACCTGCTTCGACGCGATCCGCTTCCGCCCGCTGGGCGCCGTGACCCAGCCCCTCATCCCCTGGCAGAACCGCCCGACGTTCCAGCAGGCGGACGAGATCCAGGGGCACCGCTAGCGCGCGTCAGGCCAGCGCGCCGAAGAACTCGGCCTCCTGGCGCCCGAGCTCGTTCGCCGGGGCGTCCTCGAACATCCACTCGCGAGCGATCCGGTGCCAGTTGGCCCGGGCCCGGAGCTGTCCCAGGACCGCCAGCGTGAGCATCTCCATGCGCCGCCCGAACAGGTGCTCGGGGCGCATGTCCTGGTGGCGCATCTCCCGGAAGTGCGAGGAGCGCGGGTCCGACGACTCGATCATCACCTCGGTGGCGATGTCCGGCGTGAGCTGAATCTCCTCGTCGGTCGTGTACCACCAGATCGCGTCGCGGACGAACTCCATCAGGTGGTCGGGGTCCACCCGCTCTGGCTGGGGAAGGAAGCCGCCCTCCGCCAGCAGCCGGTGCAGCGTCTCGGCGTCGTCCTCCACCACCGCGCGCTGGCAGCGGATCTCGAGCTCCACGTCGGCGGGGTCCATGCGCTTGAACAGGCCGAAGTCCAGGAACGCCATCCGCCCGTCGGCCAGCAGCCGGTAGTTCCCGGGGTGGGGATCGCCGGAGAACTGGTGGTGGCGGTACAGGCAGCCCATGTAGAAGCGGAAGATCGCCTCGCCGATCCGGTCGCGGGCCGCCTGGTCGTAGCCCTTGTGCTCCTCGAAGCCCGTCCCCTCCACGTACTCGGTGACCAGCACGCGCTCGCGCGACAGTCGGGTGACCACGTCGGGGATGACGATGAACGGATGGCCGCGGTAGATCCGGCGCAGCGACCGCTGGTTCTGCGCCTCCAGCTCGTAGTCGAGCTCCTCGTTGATGCGCTTGCGCACCTCGTCCGCGATGGACTTGGCGTCGAGCCCGGGCGCCACCCGGGCCAGCAGGCGCATGATCAGCCCCAGGTTCTGCATGTCGGGGCGATGGGGTCGGGATCGAAGTCGGCGAACGCCTCGTCCAGCGGCTCGTCCAGGTCGGCCTCGATCACCTTGCGCATGTCGTCGAAGCGGACCTTGGGCGCGGCGTCGCGCAGCTCGCCCACCTTGCGCTGGAACTCCTCCCGGAACTCCTCGGGGACCAGGCCGACGTCCAGGAACGACATCACCTGCCCCAGCTTCATCGCGGCGCCCTTCATCGTCCCCAGCACCGTCACGACCTGCTGGGCGGTCTCGATGTGGCGGCGCTCCAGCGCCCGGCTGCGCCCCTCGTCGGAGCGGGCGACGTTCGCCATCTTGGTGCCGGCCTGCTTGACCGCCTGGCTGGCCGCCACCCGCCCCACGCGGGACGCCCGCCGGACCCGCGAGGTCGGGATCTTGTCGCCGGGCATCGGGAAATCCTACGAGGCGCCCGGGGGCGAGTAGGCTGAGGCCATGGAGAGCACAGCCATCACCCACACCACCGTCGACGCCGCCGAGCGGGCCCGCGTCTCGTTCGACGCGCTCGGCCGCCGCGATCTCTCGAAGGCCGAGGAGCTCTGGGGCCCCGACACCGTCGACCACTTCCTGCCGGTCGGCACCTACCAGGGGACCGAGGCCATCCGCGGCTACTTCGAGGAGCTGTTCGCCGCCTTTCCCGACTTCGAGCTCGAGGTCGAGCGCATCGTGGCCGAGGGCAACACGTCGGTCGTCCAGTGGCACTGCACGGGTACGTTCAACGGCGGGTCCTTCCTGGGCATCGAGCCCACGGGCCGCCGCGTGGACGTGCGCGGCGCGGACGTCATGGACTGGGGCGAGGACGGCCGCCTCGTCCACAACACGATCTACTACGACGGAGCGGAGTTCGCCCGTCAGGTCGGGATGCTGCCGCGGCGCGACTCGGGCGCCGATCGGGCGGTGACCGCGATGTTCAACGGCGCGACGAAGCTGCGCGCGCGCCTGTCGAGGTAGCCGCTGGCAGGCTTGACCTAGCCGCCGCCCACCGGCTCGCCCCGCTGGACCTGGGAGCCGGGCACGATGTCGTCGCGCCCGTCGGACCAGCGCACCCAGGCCTTGTGGCCGCCGTCGTAGTCCGGCGCCATCAGCACCAGCGTGGCCGACTCGCCCAGGGCCACGCAGGGCTCGGCGCCCTCCGGGTCCAGGCCGCGCCATACGCGCACGAACGGATTGCCCTCCCACTCGTCGGCCACCGTAGTGGGGTCGGTGTGCCCGGGATGCACGCGGGTCTGGGGCGGGAGCGTGAGCAGGCGCTCCATGATCGACTCGCGCAGGTCCTCGTAGGTGGTGTGGCCGGGCGCCCGCACCCCGCCCACCGAGCCCTTGAACAGCGTGTCGCCGGTGAACACGTCCTGGCCGTCGACAAGCAGGGCGAGCATCCCCTCGGTGTGCCCGGGGGTGTGGATCGACTGGACCTCGAGATCGCCGCAGCGCAGCGAGCGCCCGCCGGGCAGCGCCTCGGCGCCGGCGATCTCCTCCAGCGGGTGGGCGTAGACCACGGCCTCGGGGTACCGCTCGCGCACGGCGCCCAGCTCGGCGACGTGGTCGTGGTGGCGATGGGTGAGGAGGACGCAGCCCAGCGTGAGCGCCTCGCGCTCGATGGCGGCCAGCAGCGGCTCCACCGGCCCGCCGGCGTCCACCAGCGCCGCCGTCCCCCCGGGCCGATCCGCCAGCAGGTAGGTATTCGAGAGGAACTGCTCGTGCATCGAGCGCTCGAGGAGCACGGCCCGGAGGCTACGCGAACCGCCGCTCTAGTATGCGCCGCATGGAGCTCATCCACACCTGCTACCGGATCGGCGATATCGACCGCTCGGTCGCCTTCTACCAGGCGCTGGGCTTCGAGGAAGTCGGGCGCGCGCCCATCCGCGACGAGGCGATCAACGTGTTCATGGGCCTGCCGGGAGACGGCCCGCGGCTGGAGCTGACATACAACTTCGGCGTCGACTCCTACGACCTGGGAACCGGCTACAACCACGTCGCGGTCACGGTGGACGACCTGGACCGGACGCTGGGCCGCCTGGCCGAGAAGGGCATCGAGCCCGAGAAGCCGCCGTACACGGTGCGCGAGGGCGGCTCCCGCCTGTGCTTCGTCCGCGACCCCGACGGCTACAGAATCGAGATAATCGAGCATCCGGCGGGCTAGTTCCGTACTCCCACGGGCAAAAGAGGGTGGACGAGGGTCGCCAGAGGCGACCCGGGTAGGCTCGCACGCGGACTGAGACCAGCGAGCAGGAGGGCAACGATGACAGCAGATGAAAACGCAGCGATCATGCGGCGCGCTTACGAGGCCTTCAACACGGCCGACATGGAGACGCTCACCGAGACCTTCGACGAGAGCGCCGTGTGGCACTTGCCGGGGCGGAGTTCGATGGCCAACGACTACCAGGGCCGCGAGGCGACCTTTGCCTACTTCGCCCTGCTGGGGCAGGAGACGGGAGGGACCTTCCAGGCCGAGTTGCAGCAGTTGCTTGCAGATGATGACGACCGCGTGGTCGGCATCCACCGGAGCACCGCGGAGCGAGAGGGCAAGCACCTGGATGTTGGCGACTGCATTGTCTTCCAGCTCAAGGACGGCCGGATTACTGACGGTCGGGAGCACTTTCACGACCTCTACGCTTGGGACGAGTTCTGGTCGTAGCCCGATCCTCCGTGGACTTGGCGGCGCAGATGACCACCGGAATCTCAGGCATTTCGGGCCTCCGGGTGCCACGCCGGGCCTCGGCGACCCCGGCAACGTGGGCGAGCGCTACGGACGCGGGTTCGAGAAGCCGCTGGTGACGGCGGTCACACCGTACGGCGGGCCCTAGGCCGTCGCCCGGTCAGCGCCCAGCCGCGCCGGTTTGCCCCCCGGGGCACGCCGGGTATCGCCCTTGTATGGGCATCGCCATCATCATCGGCACGCTGGTCGTGCTGGCGATCGCGATCGCTGTCGTCTACTCCATGCTCATCGGCCGCACCCGTCGGGAGCGCACCTCGCACGGCGCCCACCGCGCCGGGCCGGGGCGCTCGTCTCCCCGCCCTCGGTGACCATCGAGCAAGTGATCGGGATCCCGACAGCCATGGAAGATCGCCTGAGTCGCCGCCGCCGGACCGTCGACCGGTGTCCGAGCTGCGGCCGCCCGGTGCTGGTGGACGACGACTTCGCGACCGAGCAGGGCCGCCTCTACCACGTGGCCTGCCTGCCCGAGAAGGTCGAGGAACGCACCTACCGCCAGCTCTACCAGCGGCGCAGCGGCCAGGTGCGGAGCCGCGCCGACCGCTGACCTTCGATGGCGACCGAGCCGGCGGCGTACCATTGGCGTTGCCATGGTCGCAATCGGCATCCTGCTCCTCGTCGCGGGAGTAGTGCTGTTCTTCGTCGAAGCCCACGTGCCGACGCACGGAGTGCTGGGGGCCGGCGCGCTGGCGGCGTTGGTGGCGGGAGTGGTGCTCCTGGTCCTGGCGGCGGACGCCAGCCTCGCGGTGGGGCTGGCGATCGGGTTCGTCCTGGCCGGGGTGGGGTCCGCGCTCCTGCTGCTGGGACTGCGGCGGGTGGTGGCGGCGCGCCGGGGCGCGCTGCGGACCGGGCCCGAGGCGGTGCTGGGACACCTGGGCGTGGTGCGCAGCGCCGCGGACGGCGAGGTGCGCGTGTTCGTGGACGGGGCGCTCTGGCGGGCGCGTCCGTTCCAGCTGGGTGAGGGGTCCGACCGGCTGCACCCCGGCGACCGGGTGGTCGTGGAGGGGCTGCACGGGCTGACCCTCGACGTGCGCAAGGCCGACGAGCTGGAGGTCTGGCGATGATCGGGCTGATTCTGGGAGTGGTCTTCGGGGTGCTGGCCTTCGTCGGGCTGATCGCGGCCGGCGC
>VAXS01000257.1 GCA_005883255.1 Actinomycetota bacterium
GAGTTGGGCTCGATCACGCCGGATCAGCTGGCGGAGGTCCTGGCGCTGCGCTTCGGGGTCGACCACGTCCACCTGACCACGTTCCCGGTGGACATGACCGCGGCCAACCTCGTCTCCCCCGCCGTGGCCAAGCGCCTGGAGGCGGTGCCGGTGGGCTTCGTGGGCAACGCCACGCTCGTGGTGGCGATGCGCGACCCGGCCAACGTGGTGGCGATCGACGACATCGCGATGCTCACCGGCTACAACGTCCGGCCCGCGGTGGCGACGTCGGAGGACATCCACTCGCTGATCGCCCGACTCGACCGCTTCGGCGGCGCCGTCGAGGAGGAGCCCGGCGAGGACCAGGTCGTCCCGGCGGAGGTGGGCGAGCTCCGCGAGGAGGCCGCCGACGCTCCGGTGGTCAAGCTGGTCAACTCCTTGATCGCCCAGGCCGTCGAGCTGGGCGCCTCCGACGTCCACTTCGAGCCCAGCTCCGGGGCGCTGGACGTGCGTTTGCGCGTGGACGGGGTCATGGTCGACAGCACCAAGGTGCCGGCCCGGATGGCCGCCGGGGTGGTCTCGCGCCTGAAGATCATGGCCAGCCTCGACATCTCCGAGCGCCGCCGGCCCCAGGACGGGCGCATCGGCATGAACGTCGAGGGTCGCCACGTCGACGTCCGCGCAGTCGTCCTGCCGCTGGTGGGCGGCGAGTCGGTGGTGCTGCGAGTCCTGGACCAGGGCAGCGTCCCGATGGGCCTGGCCGAGCTGGGGCTGCGCGACCTCGACCGCGAGCGGCTGGACGACGCGCTCGCGCGCTCGACCGGCGGCCTGCTCGCCACCGGCCCCACCGGGTCGGGGAAGTCGACCACGCTCTACGCGGCGCTCATGGCCATCAATGACCGCGAGCGCTCGATCGTGACCATCGAGGACCCGGTCGAGTACCGCGTCCCCGGCGTCAAGCAGATCCAGGTCAACGAGCGGGTGGGCGTCACCTTCGCCGCCGGGCTGCGCACGATCATGCGCGCCGACCCCGACACGATCATGGTGGGGGAGATCCGCGACGCCGAGAGCGCCAAGATCGGCATCGAGGCGGCGATCACCGGCCACCGCGTCCTCTCCACGCTGCACACCAACGACGCGCCCACGGCGATCACCCGGCTGGTGGAGATGGGGATGGAGCCCTACCTGGTCGCCTCGTCCGTCACCTGCGTGGTGGGGCAGCGGCTGGCCCGGCGGCTGTGCGACTTCTGCTCGCAGCCGGCGACGGTTCCCGCCACCGCGCTGCAGGCCGGCGCCGAGGGCGAGGTCGAGGTCCGCGAGGCCGGGAGCTGCGCCCGCTGCGGCGGCACCGGCTACCGGGGGCGGATCGGCCTGTTCGAGATCATGCCGGTGACCCACGCGGTCCGCGAGGCCATCCTCCAGCGGGGGTCGGCGGACACGATCGCCGCGGTGGCCGAGGCCGAGGGCATGCGCCGGCTGCGCGAGGACGGGATGGACAAGGTGGCGCAGGGCGTCACCTCGCTGGCCGAGGTGACGCGGGTCACCGGCCGCTAGGCGCGGCGCGCCGGACTGCCCCCGCGCCAGTGGACCTCGGCGCCGGCGCCCTGCTCCGCGCCCGGGTCGGCCGACTCGGCCACCACCTCGGCCTGCTCCTCCGGGGCGGGCGCCGGCCCGCCGGCGGGACCTGTCTCCTCGAGCTCGCGCTCCACCAGGTCGGGCGCGCCCGCGATCCCCGCGGTCTCGCCCAGCTCGCGCAGCGCCGCCTCGACGTCGTCGGACAGGCGCTCGACGTCCGGCACCACGTCGAAGTCGGCGCTCAGCCCGAACGCCATTCGGCCGTGGTAGGAGGCGATCGCGATCCCCAGCGCCAGGTTCTTGCCCACGGGGACCACCGGGAACATGTCGAGCAGCGGGCGCCCGGCGCACTCCAGCCGATGCTGCGGGCCCGGCACGTTCGTCACCACCAGGTTGACGAACCGCTGCCGCGCCGCCAGCCGGGCGCCCTGGACCAGGAGCGTGGGCGGGGCGAAGCCGGCCAGCTCGGTGAGGGCCTGCGCGCCGATCGCCTGTCCCGAGGCCTTCTCGCGCGCGGTGGCGAAGCGGATCCGCTGCAGGCAGTCGCCGGCGTCCCGGCAGGACACAGGCAGGCGGATCAGCATCCCCGCCACCTGGTTGCCCGTCTCGCCGCGCGCGTCGTCGGCGCGGACGCTGATCGGGACGAACGCCTTCACGTCCAGGCCGCCGGTCTCCACGCCGCGGCGCTCGAGGTCGCGCCGCAGCGCCCGGGTGACGATCGTGAGCACGACGTCGTTGACCGTGCCCCCCAGCTCGTCCTTGATCGCCTTGACGTCGTCCAGCCGGGTGCGCACCCACGTGTAGCGGCGGTTGACCCCGACCGCCCGGCGGTTGTACGGCAGGTCGGGCGCGGGATCCAG
>VAXS01000258.1 GCA_005883255.1 Actinomycetota bacterium
CTGCTCCTCGGGCCGCTCCGGCGCCGGGTACTCCTCGGCCAGCTCCTCGGTCTCCACCAGCGACCTGGCGATCACGGTGAGCGCCACCGCGACGCAGGCGAAGGCCAGGCCCAGCGCCAGGCCCTCGAACTGCACCTGGTGGGGCAGGCTCTGCGTGGCGTACACGTAGATGAACCCCACCGCGCAGGCCGCCGCCACCAGCAGCAGGACGATCACCACCGTTTCGGCGCGCCGCCGGCTCACGAGCGCAACCGCCCTCCCAGCGCCAGGCACACCCCCACCAGGGCTACTGCCGCCACCATCCAGGTGACCATCCCCTCCGGGATCGGCCCGATGTGCCCGATCCCCCACCCGCCCGGGTCGGGCGGGTGCCGGCCCACCGAGCGGACGTAGCGGATCAGCGAGTTCAGCTGGGCGTCGCTGATGTCGGTGCGGGAGAACGACGGCATCACGTAGGGACCGATTCGGACCGCCTCGGCGATCTGCACGGACGTGGCCTCGGTCAGCGGCGGGACGCGGGCGCCGGTCACCACGCCGCCCTGGGCCACCGCCTGGTGACAGCCGGCGCAGTGCGAGATGAACAGCTGCTGGCCCTCGGCCACGCTGCCGGCGGCGGGATCCGGGCTCGGGATCGGGGGGCCGGTCCCCAGCGACGCCACGAACGCGGTCAGGGCCCGCCGCTCGCCGGCGGTGAACAGCACCCGGCTGCGCTTGGGCTGCTCGTGGGGGTCGCTCAGCGGCATGTAGCCCGTCCGCAGGTAGAAATCGGCCGCCTGCGCGCCCACCCCGGCCAGCGGCGGGCCCTGCCCGACGATGCCTCCCGCGCCCCGCTGCGGCCTGGGAGAGGGGACGCCTCGGCCGTCGGCGCCGTGGCAGCTGGCGCAGTTGCCGGCGTACAGCTGGGCTCCCAACTGGAGCTGCGAGAGCCCGCGCTCGTCGGTGGGCCGGACGATGCCCTGGGGCGGCTGGGCGCCCGCCGGCGCGGCCAGCCCGAGCGCGAGCTCGAGGGCGGCTGCGGCCAGGGCGGCGCGGACGGGGCGAGCTCGCACGATCCCGGCTCCCGCCCTCACGACTGCTGGCAGCTGGGCAGCGCCACCGAGCCGAACCCGGCCAGGAGGACGATGAACAGGAAGAGCGGGCTGGTGGCCATTCCCACCGTGGCCAGGAAGTGGACGCGGCCGAGCGGCGGCGGCTCGTCGGTCCCGCCGGTCCCGCGGGCCCGCCGGGTGGCCCGGAAGGCCGCCACCGCCGCCGCCTCCCCCAGCGCGGCGATCGTGGCGGCGACGATGGTGGCGGCCAGCGTCCAGCCGTCCACGGGCACCCCCCAGTGCCGGCCGGCCGCGCCACAGGCGGCCAGCGAGGCCCCGAAGCCGACCAGGAACTGGCCCACCCACGCCACCGGAGCCCCGAGCAGCCCGAACCAGGTCAGCGCCGGCAGGGGGATGGAGCGGCCCCGGACGGTCATGCCGACGGCGAGAGCTGGGTGCCCACGACGAACAGCGCCATGAGGTTGACGAAGTGCCAGTACCAGGAGACGGCCCGCACGCCCACCACGCGATAGTCGGTCAGGCCGCGCAGCAGCCGGGCCAGCAGCCAGGCCTCGAGCAGGATTCCTACCAGCACGTGGAAGTGGTGGGTGCCCAGCAGCGTGAAGTAGATCGAGGCGTAGGCGCTGTGGTCGGGCGTGAACTTGTCCAGGTCGTTCCCGAACAGGTGGATCTGCACGCCCAGGTACGCGGCCTGGACCGCCAGCGCGCCGAACAGCAGGAGCCACGTGGCCCGAACGCGCCCGGCACGCGCCGCCCGCGAGGCCAGGAACAAAGGACCGCTGGTGCACACCAGGATCCCCGTCAGCACCAGCGGCAGCGTGACACTCGGCGGCTCGATGCCGGCGGGCGGCCACTGCGGCGTCTTGAAGCGCAGGTAGAAGTAGGTGGCGAACAGCGTCCCGAACAGCGTCGCCTCGGTGGCGATGAGCAGGATCGCCCCCCACACCCCGTTGGGCAGCGAGCGCCGGCGCTGCGCGACCTGGTTCATACCCGCTGCGGCTCCCGCACGTGCCAGGTGGCCAGGACCGCGCCCGCCACCCCCGCCAGCACCAGCGCCAGGATCCAGTGGCCGATCAGCAGCATCGCGAACAGCGCGGCGGTGGCAGCGGCCAGGATCACGGGCCAGGGCGAGCTCGCGGGCATGTCCAGGATCTCGTCCCACTCGGCGTCGAGCACGCTGGACGTGGGCGTCTCGTGCCCCTCGTCCAGCACCCGCCGCCCCTGCCCCAGGTTGATCGCGTCCTGCTCGCGGTCGCGCTCGTCCCACATCGGGTACGGGCTGGTGACCCGGGGAATGACCGCGAAGTTGTACTCGGGCGGAGGCGAGGTGGTGGCCCACTCCAGCGTGGCGCCGTCCCAGGGATCGGCGGGCGCGGGCGCCCCCCGGAAGAAGCTCACCGCCAGGTTGGCCACGATCAGCAGCAGGCCCGCGGCCAGGATGTAGGCGCCGATCGTCTCCAGCCGGTTGATTCCGGTCCAGCCCAGCG
>VAXS01000259.1 GCA_005883255.1 Actinomycetota bacterium
TCGAGTCAAGCCGAGTTTCACTCTACATCGGCGCCGCAACGGCCCCGGGCCGGGCGGGCGCGAACTCGCGCAGCGCGCGGTCGATCGCCCGGTAGGCGGGGGCGCTGACCGCCATCCCGATGTGGCTGGCCTCGACCTCGACCGGCTGCGCCCGGGGATCGAGGCAGGCGTGCCAGTCCACCAGGCCGTCGCGCCGCGAGTACACGGAGACGAATCCCACGCCGTCGGGGAACGGCCGCTCGATCGCGTCCCAGACCTCCGAGCAGCAGACGCCCTCGACGCACTCGCGGCGAAACAGCCCGGGAGTCCCCAGGCTGCCCAGCCGGCTCACCAGCCGCACCGGCACTCGCGCCAGCGGATGGATCGCCAGTGTGTCCACGAGCGGCGACGCCAGGGTGACGATGCCCGAGACCAGGTCGGGGCGGCGCATCGCCAGCGAGCGGGCCAGCGTCCCGCCGTGACTGTGGCCGGTCACGGCGACGCGCCGGTCGTCGGCCCGACTGCGCGTCTCCACCCGCGCCTCCAGGCCGTCCACCGCGTCCGTGGCGCAGGCCAGGTTCGAGCGCATGCCCGCGCCGAAAGGCGCGTAGCCGTTGCGCCGCAGCCACCAGGCCATGACCGCCAGCGAGTCGTCGCCGGCCAGGAAGCCCGGGATCAGCAGCACCGGCCGTCCCTGGCCGGCCGCCGGGTCGGCCCGGCGCAGCACCGGGTCGCGCACCAGCCGGGCGAGGTCCCAGCCCGTGCCGCCTTCACGCCAGATCGGCGGAAGGTGGCGCGCAGGGAAGGTGGAGAAGAAGCGCACGAGCTGGCGTCCGTGTCCTGGCTCGGGCCCGGAAAGGTAGCTGCTGGCCGCGCCGGCGTCCAACCCCGCACGCGACACTACGCAACGTGCGGGTCCTCTCCATCGTCCACGAGCGCGATGCCGGCAGCGGTACCTTCGCCGACGTCGCGAACGAGCGCGGCGACGAGCTCGTGGAATGGATCCCGGCCGAGACGCCCGCCCCACCCCCCGGCGAGTTCGCCGCGACCCTGGTCTTCGGCGGCGGCATGCACGTGGACCAGGAGGCGGCGCATCCCTGGCTGGCCGGCGAGAAGGAGCTCCTGCGCGACCTGCTCGCCGCCGGCACGCCCACGCTCGGGGTGTGCCTCGGCGCCCAGCTGCTCGCCGAGGCCGCGGGCGGCGCGGCGCACCGGGCCTCGGCGCCCGAGATCGGCTGGACGCCGGTCGAGCTGACGTCCGCGGCCGCGAGCGATCCGGTCCTCGGCCCGCTGCCGGTCCGCTTCGACAGCTTCCAGTGGCACAGCTACGAGGTCGCGCGCCCCGCCGGCGCCGTGCCGCTCGCCCGCAGCGCGCGCTGCCTGCAGGCCTTCCGCCTGGACGCCACCCCGGCCTGGGGCATCCAGTTCCACGCCGAGGTGACGGCGCCGACGATCGCGAGCTGGATCCGGGACTACGGCCGCGAGGAGGACGCGATCGCGGCGGGGCTGGACCCCGCGGCACTGCTCGCAGAGAGCGAACGCGCGATCGGCGCC
>VAXS01000097.1 GCA_005883255.1 Actinomycetota bacterium
CGTGCTCACCGACTCCGGCGGGGTGCTGAAGGAGGCCTACCTGGCCGGGGTGCCGTGCGTCACGCTGCGCGACCGCACCGAGTGGGTGGAGACCGTGGACGCCGGCTGGAACGTGCTGGTCGACTTGGACCGCGACGCCGCGCTGGCCGCGCTGGACCGCCCGCTGCCCCCCGCGCGGCCGCCGCTGTACGGCGACGGCGCCGCCGGAGAGCGGGTCGCCGCCGCGGTGGCGGGAATGCGACCCCGTACACTGGCGCGTCCATGACGGTCGGGATCGTCGGACTCGGCTATGTCGGGTTGCCGCTCGCGGTCGCGTTCGCGGAGACCGGGTCCAGCGTGATCGGAGTCGACGTGGACGAGGCGCACGTGCGCGCCCTGCGCGAGGGGTCGTCGCCCATCGAGGACGTCCCTGACGAGCGCCTGCGCGAGCTCGGCGATCGCCTGCAGTTCGAGAGCTCCTACGGACCGCTGCGCGAGGCCGACGCGGTGCTGATCTGCGTCCCCACCCCGCTGAGCGCCAATCGCGAGCCGGACCTCGGACCGCTGCGCGAGGCCACCGAGGCGCTGGCCGGCGTGCTGCGCGAAGGTCAGCTCGTGGTCCTGGAGTCGACCACGTACCCCGGCACCACCCGCGAGGTGGCGCTGACCGCGCTCGAGCGTTCGGGCCTGCGCGCCGGGGAGGCCTTCGGGCTGGCGTACTCGCCGGAGCGCGTGGACCCGGGCAGCCGGCACTACACCGTCCGGAACACGCCCAAGCTGGTGGGCGGCCTCACCCCCGCCTGCGGGGACCGGGCCGAGGAGCTGTACCGCACCGTGTGCGACGACGTCGTCCGTCTCTCCACGCCGGAGGCGGCCGAGCTGGCCAAGCTCCTGGAGAACATCTTCCGCTCGGTCAACATCGCGCTGGTGAACGAGATGGCGCTGCTCGCCCACCGCATGAAGATCGACATCTGGGAGGTCATCGGCGCCGCGGCCACCAAGCCCTTCGGGTTCATGCGCTTCGACCCCGGCCCCGGGATGGGCGGCCACTGCCTCCCGATCGATCCCTTCTACCTGGCCTGGCGCGCGCGCCAGTACGACTTCCCCACCGAGTTCATCGAGCTGGCCGGAAAGGTCAACCAGGCCCAGCCGTACTGGTGCGAGCTGCGGATCGTGGAGGCGCTCAACGACGCCGGCAAGCCGGTGCGGGGGGCCAAGGTGCTGTTGGTGGGGGTGGCGTACAAGCCGGGCGTCGGCGACCTGCGCGAGTCGCCCGCGCTCAAGCTGGTGGAGCTGCTGCGAGCGCACGGCGCCGACGTCTCCTACCACGACCCCTACGTCCCCGAGCTGCCCGAGCAGGGCCTGCGCAGCCAGCCTCTGGAGGACGCGGCCCGGGCCGCCGACGTGGCGGTGATCGTCACCGCCCATCCTCAGGTGGACCACCGGGCGCTGGTGGACGTCGCCCCGTTGACGGTCGACCTGCGCGGCGTGACCGTGGGGGTGGACGGGCCCAACCTGGTGCGGCTGTGAGCGTGCGCGTCGGCGTGGTGGGCCTGGGCTACTGGGGCCCCAACCTGGCGCGGAACTTCGCCGGTGTGCCCGGGTGCGAGCTGCGGTGGTGCTGCGACGACGATCCGGCCGCGCGCGAGCGCGTGGTGGCGCGCTTCCCGAACGTCCGCTTCACCGGGGACCTCGACGAGCTCCTGAGCGACGAGGAGCTGGACGCGGTGGCGCTGGCGACCCCCGTCCCCACCCACGCGACGCTGGCCTGCCGGGTACTGGAGGCGGGCAAGCACTGCTTCGTCGAGAAGCCGTTGGCGCAGTCCACGGCCGACGCCGAGCGCGCGATCGAGGCGGCCCGCGGCGCCCGGAAGACGCTGATGGTGGGCCACCTGCTCGAGTACCACCCGGGGGTGCGCAAGCTCAAGGAGCTGGCGGAATCGGGGTCGCTGGGAGACATCCGCTACATCTACTCCGACCGCCTGAACCTGGGGAAGCTGCGTGCGGACGAGAACGCGCTCTGGAGCCTCGGCGCGCACGACGTGTCGGTCGTCCTGTACCTGGCGGGCGAGGAGCCCACCGAGGTGGAGGCCCGGGGCGAGTCCTACATGCGCCCGGGCGTCGAGGACGTGGTGTTCTGCTTCCTGCGCTTCGGGTCCGGCCTGTCCGCCCACCTGCACCTCTCGTGGCTGGACCCGCACAAGGAGCGGCGGCTCACCGTCGTCGGCGCTCGCCAGATGGCCACGTTCGACGACATGGAGCTGGAGCGCAAGGTGACGGTCTACGACAAGGGCTTCGACGAGAGCGCCACCAGCTACGGCGAGTACATCACCCGCTCGGGCGACACCTGGAGCCCCCGGATCGACAACGTGGAGCCGCTGCGCGTGGAGTGCGAGCACTTCGTCGAGTGCGTGCGCGACGGGCGCCCGCCGATCTCGGACGGGGAGAGCGGTCTGCGCGTGGTGCGGGTGCTCGAAGGGCTGCAGCGCTCGCTGGACGCCAGCGCCCGGGAGGCCGGTGCCCGCGCCGGATGACCGCGCCGTGGTGGGCGCGGGGGTCGAGCTGGGCGCCGACGTGCGGCTCGCCGAGCGGGTGGTCGTGCACGGGGGGGCCGTCGTGGGCGACGCGGTGCAGGTGGGAGAGGGCGCGATCCTGGGCAAGCCGCCGCGGCTGGGCGCCACCTCGCGGGCGCCGCGGGAGGCGCCGCCGCCGCTGCGGGTGGGCGCCGACTGCCGGGTGGCGCCGGACGCGGTGGTGCTGGCGGGGGCGCGGCTGGCCGACGGGGTGGCGGGGGGAGCGGGCGCGTTCGTGCGCGAGCGGGCCACGATGGGTCGTCACGGCGCCGGCGAGCCGGTGCGGGGCGTGACGCTTCGCCGGTGCTGCCGGATCGGTGACGGCGCGGTGCTGCTGCCGGGTGTCGAGGTCGGGGCCGGCGCCGAGGTGGCGCCGGGCGCGATCGTCACCCGCGACGTGCCGCCCGGGGCCACGGTCGCGGGCGCGCCGGCCCGGCCCGTAACCTCGCGGGGGTGAGCCCTCCCGCGCTGCACGTCGGCCCGGCCGCCGCCGGCACCGCGCGTACGCTGGCCCGCCTGTCTCCGCGCCGGCGCCGGGCGCGGCGGCGGCTGGACCGGGGGACGCTGCTCCTCGCGGTCGTCGCGCTGGGCACCACCGGGACCGCAGTCGCGGGCGAGCTGGCGCGCGTGTGGCGGCGCGGGTCGGCGCCGCTGCCGGACGAGACCGAGGACGTGTTCGCGGCCGCCGGCGAGGCCGCGCGCGAGACGGTGTCGGTGGCGATCGCCGGCTACCGCGAGACGCCGGCGCGCGAGACGGCGCTGCTCAACCTGCTCGCGTCCTACGTGATCACCTTCGGGCTGGTCCGCGTGGCCACGCGCGTCATCCGGTCACGCGGGACCTTTGGCCCCTTCCGCAACCTCCGGGTGGGCCGCCGGCACATCCATCACTTCGTGCCCGGGATCCTGCTGGCGTTCGTGTCCGGCGGGGCGGCGCTACTGGTGCGCGATCGCGGGGCCGCCCAGTGGCTGGCCCTGCCCTTCGGCTCCGGCGTGGCCATGACCCTGGACGAGAGCGCGCTCCTGCTGCGGCTCGAGGACGTCTACTGGAGCGAGGAGGGCATCCTCTCGGTGCAGATCGCCTTGGCCGCCCTGGCGCTGCTGGGGGCGGGGGCGAGCGCGCGCCGCCTGGCGCGCCGGGGCGAGGCGCGGGTGCTCGCGGCGGGCCGCGGCTAGCCGGCGATCGCGGCCTCGCGCCGGGCCCAGATCACCTGGTCGCGGCCCGGCCCCACGCCCACCAGCGCCACGGGCACGCCCAGGAACTCGGACACGAACTCCAGGTAGCCGCGAGCGGCCTCGGGCAGCTCATCGAGCGTGCGGCAGTCGCCGATGTCGTCGTCCCAGCCGGGCAGCTCCACCAGGTGCGGGGTGACGTGGTGCAGGACGGTCTGGTGGTAGGGGAAGTGGTCGAGGTCGGCGCCCTCGGCGCTGCGGTAGGCCGTGCACACGCACACCGGGTCCAGCCCGGAGAGGACGTCGAGCTTGGTCATCACCAGCGCGGTGAGCGTGTTGATGCGCGCGGCGTAGCGCAGGGCGACCAGGTCGAGCCAGCCGATCCGCCGCGGCCGGCCGGTGGTGGTCCCGTACTCGCGGCCCCGGGCGCGCAGCTCGTCGGCCAGCTCGCCCTCGAGCTCTGTGGGGAACGGCCCCGCCCCCACGCGGGTCACGTAGGCCTTGGCGATCCCCCAGATCTCGTCGATGTCCTTGGGCCCCACGCCGCTGCCGATGCAGGCGGCGCCGGCCACCGGATTCGACGAGGTCACGAAGGGATAGGTGCCGTGGTCGATGTCGAGCATCGCCCCCTGGGCGCCCTCGAACAGCACGGTGCGCCCGGCGTCCAGGTACTCGGTGGCCAGCCGCGACGTGTCGGCGATGTACTGCTCGAGGCGGTGGCCGTAGGTCACGTACTCCTCGACCATCGCGTGGAGGTCGAGGCGGGGGTCCTTGGCGTGCGGTCGCAGGGTCAGGCGCTTGGGCTCCAGCGCCGCGCTGATCTTCTTGCGCAGGATCTTGGGGTCCAGCAGGTCCTGCATGCGGATGCCCAGGCGGGCGGCCTTGTCGGCGTAGCAGGGCCCGATGCCGCGCCGCGTGGTCCCGATCTCCAGCTTGCCCAGCTTCTGCTCGCCGGCCAGGTCGAGCAGGAGGTGGTAGGGCATGATCAGGTGGGCGTTGGCCGAGATGCGCAGGCCGTCGACCGAGACCCGCCGGCGACGGA
>VAXS01000098.1 GCA_005883255.1 Actinomycetota bacterium
TCCCGCTCCCGCTCGGCCGCGTGGTGGACCACCGCCCCGCAGGCCAGCAGCATCGCCATCGGATTGGCCACGTCCTTGCCCTCCAGCGCCGGCGCCGTGCCGTGGGGGGCCTCGGCCATCGCCACCCGGGTGCGGTACTCGTCGTCGAAGGCCAGCAGCACCGACTCGGCCCCCGCGATCGAGCCGAACAGGGGGAGGACCAGGTCTGAGAGGCAGTCGCCGTCGCGGTTCAAAGCCGGGACCACCAGCGGCGCGTCCCCGGCGCCCGTGACCAGGCCCGCATAGGTGGCATCGATCAGGACCGGCTGGTACGGGACCTCGTCGAACCGCTCCGCCGCCGCGTCCAGCTCCTCCTTGAGCATGCCCTCGTAGACCGGCGACACCGTCCACTTCGGCCCGCCGTACACGCGCCCGTGCATCCGCACGGCGGTGCGGAAGGCGTACTCGGCCACCGCCCGGCAGCTGCCGCGGGTGATCCGCTCGGTGCGCAGCGCCACCTCGTCGGGCGCGCCCTCCGACCCCTCGCGGTCCTCCCGCGCCCCGTAGGCGTCGCCCACCGCCATCCGCACCACAGCGATCGGGTGATGGACGCCGGCCACCGGAGTCACGCCCGGGATCCGCCGCCCGGTGCGGACGATCACCGAGCCGCCCACCTCCTCGCGCAGGATCCGGTTGGGAGAGCCCACGTCGCCGGCCTCCTCGGGGGTGATCGTGGCCGCCTTCACGCCCAGTCCGGTCCGGCGCATGGACGCCGCCGCCGCCCGGACCACCTCGTTGTCCGAGGCCCGGCGCCGCTCCAGGGACAGGTCGAACCGCTCCAACGAGATCTCCAACCCGATCACGTCGGGCTCCAGCACCCGCAGGGCCTGCTCCAGCAGCTCCTGACCGGTCTGGTCACCCTCCAGGACCGTGATCTTCAGCCGGTTGGCCACAAGCTGGCTAGGCGGCGGCGCCGCTGCCCGCCAGGCCGAGCTCGTCGGCGCGGTCCTCCAGGGCGGCGATCACGAACGCCACGTGCTCGTCGAAGTCCACGCCCAGGTCCTCGGCGCCCCGGCGCAGCTCCTCGCGGTCCACCGCGGCCGCGAAGCTCGGCTGCTTCAGCTTCTTGCGCACTGACTTGGGGGTCATCCCCCGGATCCCCTCCGGCCGGACGTAGGCCACGGCGGCGATGAAGCCGGTGAGCTCGTCCACGGCGTACAGGGCCCTCTCCAGGCGGCTCTCGCGCGGGACGTCCAGCCGGTCGGCGTGCGAGGCCACCGCTCGGACCACCTCGTCCGGGAACCCGAGGCGCTCGAGCTCGACCAGCGCGGCGCGTGGGTGCCCCGTCTCCAGGTCCGGATAGCGCTCGTAATCGAGGGTCCACTGGCAAAAGAGGGTCCAGGCGTCGTCGCGCGAAAGGGGCAGCGACATGGCTGTTACCCTAGCCGAGCGCCCGGGAGGGGCCGTCAAGCGGCCCCCAGGCGGGCCCGCGGTCATGGAGAAGTTCGTCATCGAAGGCGGCGCCCCGCTGTCCGGCATGGTCGCGCCGGCCGGCAACAAGAACGGCGCCCTCCCCCTCATCGCGGCCTCCCTGCTCACGGAGGACGAGCTGGTGCTGCGCAACGTCCCGCGCATCGCCGATGTGGAGGCGATGATCGACCTGGTCGCCGACCTGGGCGCCACCGTGGACTGGCGGGCGGACAACGAGCTGGCGATCTGCGGAGCCGGGGTGGACGTCGGCGACGTCTCGCCCGACCGCGAGCTGTCGGAGCGCATCCGCGCCTCGTTCCTGCTCGCCGGCCCGCTCCTGGCCCGCTTCGGCCGCGCCGACATGCCGCCGCCCGGCGGCGACGTGATCGGCCGCCGCCGCCTGGACCCGCACCTCGACGCCTTCCGGGCGCTGGGCGCCGACATCCAGGTCTCGCGCGACATCTTCCTGGTGGCTCCGGGCCGCCTTCGCGCCGGCGACGTCTTCATGGACGAGCCCTCGGTCATGGCCACCGAGAATGCGCTGATGGCGGCCGCCCTTACGCCCGGCACCACCGTCCTCAACAACGCCGCCTCCGAGCCCCACGTCCAGGACCTGGCGCGGATGCTGGTGAAGATGGGCGCCGACGTGCAGGGGGTCGGCTCCAACGTGATGACCGTCAGCGGCGCCGACCGCCTGCGGGGCTGCGAGCACGACGTCGCGCCCGACCACATCGAGATCGGGTCGTTCATCGCGCTGGCCGGGGTCACCGGGGGCGAGCTGCGGATCAAGGACACGGTCCCGGCCGACCTGCGCATGATCCGGCTGGTGTTCGACCGCATGGGCCTGCGCACCGGGCTCGACGGCCGCGACGTCGTGGTCCCCGGCGGCCAGAAGCTGGTCTGCGAGCGCGACGTGGGCGACTACAAGCTCAAGCTCCAGGACGGGCCGTGGCCGGCGTTCCCCGCCGACCTCACCAGCATCGCGCTGGCGATGGCCACCCAGTGCGAGGGCTCCGTCCTCATCCACGAGTGGATGTTCGAGAACCGCCTGATCTTCACCGACAAGCTGGTGGCCATGGGGGCGGACATCGTGATGTGCGATCCGCACCGCGCCATCGTCACCGGTCCCAGCCGGCTGCGCGGCGAGCGCGTCGACTCCCCCGACATCCGCGCGGGCATGGCGATGCTGATCGCCGCCCTGTGCGCCGAGGGACGCTCCGAGATCGGCAACATTCGCCAGATCGACCGGGGCTACGAGCGGATCGACGAGCGTCTGCGCGCGCTGGGCGCCCGCATCGAGCGGGTCGCCGTCGAGCCGGTCCACGCCTAGAACACCGGTCGGAGACTCCTGTGATCGACCGGATCCCCAGCGGAACCCGCGACGTGCTGCCCGACGAGATGCGCGAGCTGCGCGCCATCACCGAGGCGCTGCGCGGAGTGTTCGAGCGCGACGGCTACGGCGAGGTGTACACGCCCGCGCTGGAGTACGAGGCCGTGCTCGCGCGCGGGGACATGTCGGCCGCGCGGCCCACCTACCGCCTGTTCGACGAGCAGGGCGACGTGCTGGCCCTGCGCTCGGACATGACGGTTCCCATCGCGCGGGTGGCCGCCAGCCGCTACTCGGCGGTGGAGCCGCCGCTGCGCTTCTGCTACTTCGCCCACGCCTACCGCGGGATCCGGCCCCAGCGCGGCCAGCCGCGCGAGTTCCTGCAGGCGGGCATCGAGCTGCTGGGCTCGCCGGCCCCGGACGGGACCGCCGAGGCGCTGAAGGTCCTGTGCGACGGGCTGGACGCGGTGGGACTGCGCGACTACCGCGTGGGGCTGGGCGACGCCTCGCTGTACCCCAGGCTGCTGGCCGCTGCCGCCGTGCCCGAGAACGCCCGGGCGGGGCTGCTCGACGCGCTGGCCCGCCGCGACCTGGCCGGGCTGGAGCGCGAGGTGACGGCCCTGGGCCTGGACCCCGACCTGCTGGTCGCAGCGCCCCAGCGGCGCGGCGGCGCCGAGGTGCTGGAGGCGCCGGATGGCCCGCTGGCCGAGGCGCTGGGCGCGATGCGGGCGGTGGCCGACCTCCTGCCCGCGGCGGCCGCCGAGCGGGTGATCTTCGACCTCGGCCTCACGCGCGAGCTGGGCTACTACACGGGCGCGG
>VAXS01000014.1 GCA_005883255.1 Actinomycetota bacterium
TTGGTCACGGGGCTGTTTGACATCTACGCGTTGTTGTTCGGGATCTTCGGGGGGATTTTGGCCACGCTGGTCAACAGCGCGCCGTTGGGGCCGTTTTGGGCCACGTTCTTCACGAACGCTTCCACCACGGATCTGTGGGGGTCGGTGCTCAAGACCACCTTGTTCGGGGCGATCATCGCCATCGTGTGCTGCTACAAGGGCATGACCGCCTCCGGCGGCGCCGAGGGGGTGGGGCGGGCGGTCAACCAGGCCGTGGTCATCGCCTTCCTGGGCGTGTTCGCCTTCAACTACGTCTTCACCCAGACCCTCCTGGCGACGCATCCGGAAATCACGGTGATCCGGTGATGCGCGGCGCGCTCGCCATCCCCCGCGGCTGGCTCGAGGGCCTGGGAGACCTCGGCTCCTTCTCTGCCCGCGTCATCGGGAGCATCGTGGGCGGCCGCGTCGTGCGCTTCTTCGGCGAGGCGCTCCGGCAGTCGGGCATCCTGATCCTCTCCTCGACGCTGGTCGTGTGGGGGCTGGTGTTCATCATCGGCCTGCAGTGCGGCATCGAGGGCGCCTACTTCAGCCGCTCGGTGGGCGCGCCCGCGAACTCGGGCGTGTTCTCCGCCTGGTGCGACCTGCGCGAGCTCGTGCCCTACGTGTTCGGCTACATGCTGGCCGCCAAGGTGGGGACCGGCTTCGTGGCCGAGCTGGGCTCGATGCGCATCTCCGACGAGATTGACGCCCTCGAGGTCATGGGCCTGCCGTCGCTGGTCTTCCTGTGCGGCACGCGGCTGCTCGCCTCCTGGCTGGTCCTCCCGTTCATGTACGTCGCCGCGATCGGCGCCGGCTTCTTCGCCTCCTACCTGGCCGTCGTGCTGCAGATCGGCGAGGTCTCGTCCGGCGGCTTCCTCCTGATCTTCTGGATGTTCCAGAACCCACCCGACCTGCTCTACAGCGTGATCAAGGCGATGGCCATGGCCACCGTGATCGTGCTGGTGGGCTGCTACTACGGCTACCACGCCAGCGGGGGCCCCGTGGGCGTGGGCCGGGCGACCGCCAAGTCGATGGTGGTGAACCTGGTCCTGATCCACCTGATCGGGATGCTGGGCACCCAGGCGTTCTGGGGCGCCAACCCGCGAGCCCCGATCGGAGGCTGACGATGGTCGAGACGCTCGAACGCACGCAGACCGCCCCGGTGCCGCCGCCGGTCGCGCCCGGCGTCGCCGACGAGGCGCTGGCCCGCCGCGCGCTGCGCGCCCAGGTGGCCCGGCTGGAGCGGCGCCTGGGCGCGCTGGCCGGCGAGCTGGGCCGCGCCGGGCGCGCCCAGGCGCTGCCCGCCGCGCGGCCCTCGAGCGGCGCGGGCCCGCGCCTCCTGGGCCTGGCCGAGCTCGAGCGCGCCCGCGACCGGCTGGTCGAGCTCGTCGCGGGCGGCGAGCGCCGGCTGGCCGAGCGCGAGGACTCCGAGGCCGACGCCCGCGCCCGGCTGGAGGCGATGCTGGCCGACCCCGCCGCCCATCGCTGGGCGGTCGTGCACCGCGAGGAGCTGGGCGAGCCCGGCTGCGGAGCCTGGCGCGTGGTCCCCCGGGCCGGCCTGCTGGGGATGCTCCTGCGCTGGTGGCGGGTGAAGCTCTCCTCGGGCTGCCCATAGCGCCCGCCCGGCGCGCCGCTCAGCCGGACGACTTGCGCAGGCAGAGCGCGTTCGCCGCTTCGGCCAGCGCCGCGGTCTCGCGATCGACCAGCTCGCTCGCCTCCTCCTGCAGGTGGCGCAGGTTGTCGGCGCTGGCGTCGTCCAGGTCGTCGCTGGACTTGCGCAACTCGGTCTGCACGCGCCAGTAGCGGTCGCCGAGCGCTCCGCCCCGGGCGGCGGTGAGCTGGCCCGCCTCGAACTCGGTGGCGTCGGAGCTGCCGTCCAGGAGCATGTCGATCACCGGCCGCGCCCACTCCAGCGCGCCCCAGTCCCTGACCTCCTTCCAGGGGTAGCGGCGCGTGTGGCTCCCGGTCCCCAGCGACAGGAGGACGACCGGGCGCTCCCGATCGCCGCGCCAGGCGTCGGCCAGCGCGACCATCGCGGGGTTGGAGGCGAACAGCCCGCCGTCCACCAGCGAGTACTCCTCGCCGCTGGCCTCGTTGACCACCCGCGCCGCCTCGAAGTAGGTGGGCGCCGACGAGGTCGCGCGGGCGGCCACGTGCATCGGGTAGTCGTAGGCGGCGTCCTGCCGGGCCCTCGCGCTGCGGAAGAAGAACGGCTGGCGGCGATCGGTGTCGTAGGCGGTCACGACCACGCCGGTGAGGGCGTCGCGCAGCCGGGCCTCGCCCAGCGCCTCCTTCAGCACGCGCTCCAGCCCGTCAGCCGGGTAGCGCTCGTCGATGGCGCCGTCCAGGCTGCGGATGCGATCGAAGATCGAGCGGCGGAAGATGTTCGGCCCCTCGCCGACGTAGAGCTCCAGCAGGTCGCCCGGGCGATAAGCGGGCTTCCCGCCCTCGCCGGGCAGGGCCAGCCCCAGCGCCAGGATGCCGCCGGTCGAGGTCCCGGCGATGAGGTCGAAGAGGTCGGCGATCGGCCGCCCGGCGCGCGTCTCCAGGTCGGCCAGGACGGTCGCCGGGATGATCCCCCGAATGCCCCCGCCGTCGATCGCCAGCACCCGCAGCGGCTCCGCCATCGCCGGCTGACGCTAGCGAGGGCCGCGGCCGGAAGCGCCGCCGGACGTTGAACGAGCGGGCACACGGGGTAGGCGAACGGCACTCGCAAAGGAGGTGAGCGACATGGCCAAGAACCACGGTTCCAGCGTCAAGGACGACAAGCAGTACGAGGGCCTGCGCAAGCGCGGGATGAGCAAGGAGCGGGCCGCGAAGATCGCCAACGCCCCCAAGAGCAGCCAGCGCAAGGGCGGCAAGAAGGGCGGCAAGAAGTCGTCCTAGCCGGCTGGCGGGCCGGCAGTCTCCGGGCACCTCGCCGGCCCCGAGTCTAGGCGGCCCGAGCCTCGCCCTCGTCCTCGTCGGCGCGGTCGCCCTCGGCCTCGACCACCCCGCCCTCGTCGGGGTCGGAGTCGTCGGGAAGCGAGCCGCCCCGCTCGGTGCCCGCGATCAGCTCGTCGGGCACCTTGTCCTCGGGGATGAAGCCGGACTTCATCCCGAAGTAGACGGCCTGCGGGTGGTGGGCCACGATCGCCAGCGTCGACTGCTCGGGCTCCACCGCGTGGCCGCCGGACAGCGACAGGCCGATCGACGGCGCGTCCAGCGCCCGGAAGACCTTCTCGTGCTCGGACTGGTCGGGGCAGGCGGGATAGCCCCAGGAGTAGCGCCGGCCCTGGTCGGGGTCGATCCCCAGGTCCGCCCGCACCCGGGCGTGCAGCCACTCGGCGATGCCCTCGGCCGACTGCACCCCCAGCCCGTGCACGAACAGCTGCTCGGCGAACTCGCCCTCGGCCTCCAGGCGCTGGACCAGCTCGGTGACCTTGGGCCCGGCGGTCACGGCTTGCAGCGCGCACACGTCCACCTGGCTGGAGTCCAGCGGGCGGTAGAAGTCGGCCAGGCAGATCCGGTCGTGCCGGGGCTGGCGGGGGAACGTCAGGCGCTCGAGCTCGCGCTCTCCCGGCGCGTCCGGGTCCCACAGGATCAGCTCGTTGCCGTCGGCGTTGCAGGGGAAGTACCCCAGCAACGCCCGGGGCTCCAGCCAGTCCTGCTCGCGCCACATCCGCTCCAGGCGGGGCGCGAAGCCCTCCTCCTCGCCGTCGCCCTCCACGATCCGGCGCCACTCCTCGCCCTTCTTGCCCCGCCCGCCCCAGTGCAGCTTGAACAGCACGTGGCGGTCCAGGTAGGGGAAGACCTGGTCGAGGTCGACGTCCACCTCGCGCACGCCCCAGAACGGCGGCTCGGGGATGGGCACGTCGGTGCGCGCCGCCGAGCGCACCGAGGCGTCGGTCTGTGGCGGCGCGTCGTCTCGCACCGCGGGCTTGGCCCGCAGCTCGGCCGCCTCGTCTCGGAACTTGGCCACCAGGCCCTCGCGGGCCGACTCGTCGATCAGCTGGTCCATCACCGCCAGCCCGGCGAACGCGTCCTTGCAGTAGAAGACGCCGGGCTCGTAGACCTCGTCGGACTCCGCCCCGCGCGGGTACAGAGTCCGGCGCCCGAAGTCGCGGTTGATCGCGGCCCCGCCGATCAGCACCGGGTACTCCAGTCCGCGCTCGTGCAGCTCGGCCACGCAGGCCGGCATCTGCTTGGAGGTCGAGACCAGCAGCGCCGAGAGCCCGATCGCGGTCGCGTCGTGCTCGACGGCCGCGTCGAGGATGTTGGAGATCGGCACCTGCTTGCCCAGGTCGACCACGGTGTAGCCGTTGTTGGTGAGGATCGTGTTGACCAGCGACTTGCCGATGTCGTGCACGTCGCCGAACACGGTGGCCAGCACGACCGTCCCCTTGGTGTGGCCCTCGATGCGGTCCAGGTAGTTCTCCAGGCGGGCCACGCAACGCTTCATGACCTCGGCCGACTGGAGGACGAACGGCAGGATCAGCTCGCCCGCGCCGAACTTGTCGCCCACCTCCTTCATCGCCGGCAGCAGGACGTCGTTGAGCGTGGGGACGGCCCCGATCTTGTCCACGCTGCGGTCGATCCAGTCCTCGACGCCGTCCTTCTTGCGGCGCAGGATGTGCCAGTGCAGGGCCTCCTCGGGCTCCATGCCCGCGGTGGGATCGCCCGCCTCGTCCTCCTCCTCGGCACCCTTGGACTCGAAGTGCTCGATGAAGCGCTGGAGCGCGTCGTCGCGGCGGTCGAAGACCAGGTCGTCGGCCAGCTCGCGCTCGGCCTCGGGGATCTCGGGATAGGGCGTGATGTGGTTGGGGTTGACCATCGCCAGGTCCAGCCCGGCCTCCACGCAGTGGTGCAGGAACACCGAGTTGAGGACGGCCCGGGCGGTGGGGGAGACCCCGAACGAGACGTTGGACACGCCCAGCGAGGTCTTGACGCCGGGCAGCTCCGACTTGATCCGGCGGATGCCCTCGATGGTCTCGATCGCCGAGGGGCGCCACTCCTCGTCGCCGGTGGTGAGCGTGAACGTGAGCGCGTCGAACACGAGCAGCTGAGGGTCGAGGCCGTGCTCGCCGCAGGCCAGGTCGCGCAGGCGAGTGGCCACCTCGAGCTTGCGCTCGGCGGTCTTGGCCATGCCCTCCTCGTCGATCGTCAGGGCGATCACCGCCGCCCCGTGGGCGGTGGCCAGGGGGACGACGCGGTCGAGCTTGTCGCGGCCGGCCTCCAGGTTGATCGAGTTGACGATGGCCCGGCCGGGGATCTGCTCCAGCGCCGTGCGGATCACCTCGGGCTCGGTCGAGTCCACCTGGATGGGCGCCGGCTGGGTGAGCGAGACGCGCTTGACCACCTGGCGCATCTGCTCGTCCTCGTCGCTGCGCTCGGTCAGCGCCACGCACACGTCGAGGACGTGGGCCCCGCCCTCCACCTGGTCCTCGGCCACCGCCACCAGGCCGTCGTAGTCGTCGGCCAGCAGCAGCTCCTTGGCCCGGCGCGAGCCCTGCGAGTTCACGCGCTCGCCCACCAGCGTGGGGCGCGGGTCCTGCACGAGCGGAGTGGCGGTCATCATCGACGACAGGAGCGGCGGGCCTGCCGCCGGGCGCTCCCCGGACGTGCGGCCGCCCACCCGCTCCACGATCGCCGCGATGTGCTCGGGCGTGGTCCCGCAGCAGCCGCCCACGATGCCCACGCCGTAGCGCTCCACGAACTCGCCCAGCGTGTTGGCCAGGGGCTCGGGCTCCTCCGGGAAGATCGTCTCGCCGTTCGGGCCCTGGAGCGGAAGCCCGGCGTTGGGGATGCAGTGCACGGGCAGCGGCGACGCCTCGCCCAGGTAGCGGATCGCGTCGCGCATGTCCTCGGGCCCGGTCGAGCAGTTGAGCCCGATCACGTCCACCCGCAGCCCGTTCAGCGTGGTCAGCACCGCCTGGATGTCGGTCCCCAGCAGCATCTTGCCGCCCTGGGGCAGCAGCGAGACCGAGCACTGGATCGGCACCGAGCGTCCGGTCTGGGCGAACGCCTCGCGCGCCCCGAACACCGCCGCCTTGACCTCGAGGATGTCCTGCGCCGTCTCCACGATGAGCAGGTCGACGCCGCCCTCCAGCAGCCCGCGCGCCTGCTCGGTGAAGACCTCGACCAGCTCGCGGAAGCCGATCCGGCCCAGCGTCGGGTCATCGGAGGCAGGCAGCTGGCCGGTGGGGCCGATCGACCCGGCCACGAACCGGCTCTCGCCGGCGGCCGAGCGAGCGATCTCCGCCGCCCGGCGATTGATCTCCAGGGTCTCGTCGGCCAGGCCCCACTCCTCGAGCTTGAGCCGGCTGGCCTGGAACGTGTCGGTCTCGACCACCCGCGCGCCGGCGTCGAGCATCGAGGCGTGGACGCCCTCGATGACGTCGGGCCGGTGGAGGACCAGCGCCTCGTGGCACTTGCCCTCCAGCCCGCCGTAGTCGGCCGGACCCAGGTCGAACTGCTCCAGGGTCGCGCCCATGCCGCCGTCGAACACGACGACGCCTTCGCGTACGGCCTGGAGAAAGTCTCGCTGCTGCACTGCCGGAGGTCACCTCCATCGATCCCGGCGGTAGCACCTCACCCGTGGGGGCGGTTGCTGCGGCGTCCTCGGTCCGGGTCCCTCGGCCGCTCTTGATGGATCGATCTCAGTCTAGCGGGCGCCGTTCTCGCGCCCCCTCGCTCAGTAGCTGGGCGTGGTGATGACCTGGCCGTTGTCGCCCACCCGGGCGTTCGCGGGCTTGTTCGAGATGCGGATCGTGAACTGGCCCGCGGGCTCCTGGCCGGAGCCGGGCACGATCGCCTTGGCCTTGCCGTTGAGGCCGGCCGCGACCTTGTACTTGATCGAGTGCACGCCGGACTTGACCGCGGTCACGTTCCACACGAACGTGCGGGTCTGGCCCGGGCGCAGCGCGCCCAGCGCCCAGGTGTTGGTGTAGGCCGTGACGCCGCCCCGCGGCCCGTTGTTGAGCACCCACACCGGGCGGGACGGGTCGGCCAGCCCGGGCTCGGTGCTGGCCTCCTCGAACGCCGCCGCGGACGCCGGCGCGTTGGCCTCGCCGGAGAGCAC
>VAXS01000099.1 GCA_005883255.1 Actinomycetota bacterium
CTGCCGCCGCGCGCGGTCTCAAACGTAGTCGACCGAGGAGGCCCGGATGGGAATCGTGCTGGTGCATACGACGGTGTCGCTGGACGGGTTCATCGCCGGCCCCGGCGAGGACATGGATTGGGTGTTCGAGCTCGGATCGCACGTGCCCGCCGAGATCGTCCAGGACGTCATCGTCACCACCGGCGCGATCCTGGCCGGCCGCCACAGCTACGACGTGGGCCGGCGGGCGCGGCGTCCGGAGGTCAGCAAGCCCTTCGGCGGAGCCTGGAGCGGGCCCCAGTTCGTCCTCACCCACGATCCGCCCGACGACGAGCGGGACCCCACGATCGCGTTCCTGTCCGGCGACGTCGAGACCGCGATCGCCACGGCGCGCGCGGCCGCCGGAGACAGGAACGTCCTGGTCCTCGGCGCCAACGTCGTCGACCAGTGCCTGGAGGCGGGACTGGTCGACGAGATCCTGATCCACCTCTACCCCGTGCTGCTGGGCGACGGCGCCCGGCTGTTCGGCGCACGCCGCAGCCGGCGCATCGACCTGGAGCCGATCGCCATCACGCGGTCCGGCCCGCTCGCCAACCTCCGCTACCGCGTGGTCCGGTAGTCAGCGGGTGGCCAGGCGCTGGTGGACCAGGCGCACGGCCATCGAGCCCTCGCCCACGGCCGAGGCCACCCGCTTGACCGAGCCGGAATGGACGTCGCCCACGGCGAAGATCCCGGGCCGGCTGGTCTCGAGGAAGAACGGGAGCTCCTCGCCGTATGCCGCCAGGTCCTCGCCCTGGATGTCGCGTCCGGTGAGCAGGAAGCAGTGCTCGTCCATCGCCACGTGGCCGCGCAGCCAATCGGTGTGGGGCACGGCGCCGATGAACACGAACAGCGCCTTGGCCTCCAGCTCCTCGCGCTCGCCGGTGCTGGTGTCGGCCACGACAACGGCCTCGAGCGCGCTCTCGCCCCGCAACTCCACGATCTCACGCTGGGTCAGGACCTCGACCCGCTCCAGGCGCTCGATCTCGTCGACCAGATAGCGCGACATCGACTTCCCCAGGTCGCCGCCGCGGATGATGAGGCGACAGCTGGACGCGTGCTGGGAGAGGAACAGCGCTGCCTGCCCGGCCGAGTTGCCGCCCCCGACGATCAGGACCGGATCGGCGGCGCACCGCTGCGCCTCGGCCTGGGTGGCGGCGTAGTACACGCCCACGCCCTCGTAGCGCTCCAGCTCGGGCAGGTCGGGCTTGCGGTACTGGGCGCCGGTGGCCACGATCAGCGTGCGGCCGTTGACGACGTCGCCGCTGGAGAGCTGGACCGAGTAGTGGCCGTTGTCGCTGCTCAGGCCGACCGCCTCGGCCGGCACCACCAGGCGCGCGCCGAGCCTGCGCGCCTGCAGCCCGGCGCGCTCGGCCAGCTCGCTGCCCGAGATGCCGGTCGGGAAGCCCAGGTAGTTCTCGATCCGCGACGAGGTGCCCGCCTGCCCGCCGAACGCGACCGCGTCGATCGCCTGCGTGTCCAGGCCCTCCGAGGCGCCGTACAACGCGGCGGCCAGGCCCGCGGGCCCGCCGCCCACGATCACCAGGTCGCACAGCGCGGGCGGCGCGCCCCGCGATCCGAGCCCGAGCAGCTCCGCGACCTCGGCGTTGGAGGGATTCCGCATCACGCCGTGGCCGCCGATCACGACGGGCGTCTCGCTCGCTGCCACGCCGAGCACCTGCAGGAGCGTCTCCGCCTCCTCGTCGTCCTCCAGGTCCATCCACTGGTGGGGCATCCGGTTGCGGGCGAGGAACTCGCGCAGGCGCTGGGTGTCGCGCGAGTAGCGCGAGCCGACGACCTTCACGCCCGCTCCCAGGTCGATCAGTCTCGCCCGGCGCGCGATGAACGCCTGCAGGATCAGGTTGCTGAGCTCTTCGTCCTCGGTCACGATCGTTCGCAGCCCCGCCGGGGACAGCTGTATGACCTCGCCGGCGTCCCGCACGACCGCGCTGAGGTACGCCGGCGAGCCGGTCAGCACGCCCAGCTCGCCCAGGAAGCGGTGCGGGCCGTGGACGGCGATCACCCGGTTCTCGTGCCCGTAGCCCTGGACGATCGCCACCGCGCCGGACTCGACCACGAAGAAGTCGTAACCGGCGTCGCCCTCCTGGAACAGCACATCGCCGGGCTGGACCGCGCGCACCTCGCCGGCCTCCCGGAACACCGCCCGCTGCTCGTCGTCCAGCCGCGGGAAGGCGCCGTGCCGGTTGGCCGGCTCCTCGACGCCGGTCCCCAGTGGCTGGCTCATGACGTCAGCGCGGGCATTTGGTCCCTCGATGATCTCAGGCCCGTCATCTCGGCCCACGGCGTGCCGAGCGGCGGTCGGCTTAGGTCGAGGGGGCGCTGCGCGTGGCGCGAGCGCGCAGGGTGCCGGGCGGCAGGAGCTGGCTCAGGCCCCGCCAGAAGCCGGGCAGCAGCTCCGG
>VAXS01000100.1 GCA_005883255.1 Actinomycetota bacterium
GTCCAGGTGGGATCGGCGATGGCCTACCGGGGGATCCCGCTCCAGTCGCCCTACTGCGGAGCCAAGCAGGCGCTGAAGGGCTTCCAGGAGTCGGTGCGGACGGAGCTGCGCAACAAAGGCAGCCACGTACACCTGACGATGGTCCAGTTGCCCGGGCTCAACACGCCGCAGTTCGAGCACGGTCGGGCGAAGATGCCGCGCAAGCCCCAGCCGGTCCCGCCGGTGTACGAGCCCGAGGTGGCGGCCCGGGCGGTCTACTGGGCGGCCCACCATCGCCGCCGCGAGATCTACGTGGGGATTCCGACGCTCTACACGATCCTGGGCAACAAGATCGCGCCCTGGTTCGCCGACTGGTACCTGGCCCGCACGGCGGTCGACGGCCAGCAGACCGACGAGCCACTGAACGGCGACCGCCGCCCGGACAACCTGTTCGAGCCGGTCCCGCGCGACGAGGGCGCCCACGGACCGTTCGACGCCCGCGCCCACGACCACAGCCCCCAGCTCTGGCTCACCGAGCACCGAGGCTGGATCGCCGCGGGGGCGCTGGCCGCCGGGGTGGCCGCCGCGGCGGGTGCGGCCGCCCGGGCCGGACGCGGCTGACCCTGGGGATTGGCCGGCGCTCGTCCGGGGGAAACCTCCTGCGTCGCGGCATCCGAGGACGAAGGAGGACCCATGAGCGACGTCAGCCATCAGGTGGTACGGCTGGGTCGGGGCAAGCACTCGTCGCCCGATCAGGGCGCGTGCGTGATGGAGCTGGCGTCGATGCTCGCCGGAGAGCGGTTCGGCGACCGGCCGCGGGCCGTCTGCCCGGTGATCGGGGCGTTCCTGCGCACCTACAACGACGCGCTGGACGACGACCGGCGCCAGGACCTCTACCGCTACGCGGCCGACTCGGTGGGGAGCCTCGCCGGGCCCGACGTCGAACGGCTGCGGGCCGGGCGCTGCGCGGCGTGGGCGGCGGAGGTGGCTCCCGGCTCGCGGTTCGCGCTGCGGCGCTGGGCGTCGCGACGGCGCCTGGCCGCGGCCGGGGAGTTCGCCGCCCGCGCGGCGGCACGCGATCCCGACGACCGCGGCGACCACCACCGGCGGGCGCTGGCGTTCGTCGACGAGCTCATCGCCCTCGGGGCTCGGGGCGACCACATCCTGTCGCCCGCCGAGCTGACGACCGAGCCGACCGCGCTCCGGCGGTAGCGGCCCGGCGCGCTAGCGCCGGTCTACGATCCGCAGCCGCAGCCGCTCGGCGCCGTCCACCGGCTCGACCACCAGCTCGTCGCTCAGCCGCTCCAGCACCGGCTCCAGCCCGCCCACGGCCGACGCCGTGACCAGCGCGTTGCCGCCACCGTCCACCAGCGGGGCCAGGTTCAGCTCGAGCTCCCGGTCCCCCGCCTCGATCGCCGTGTTGACCCGTGTGCCCTCGAACGTGCCCGCGGCGTGCGCGGCGATGGCGTCGGTGATCAGCTGGGCGTCCGACAGCCGCTCGATCGAGAAACCGGCCCGGGCCGCCAGCACCGCGATCACGCTGGACAACACGGGCCCCGCCAGCGTCTGGTCGACCGAGACCACGATCTCGCCCTCGGGCAGCTGGATCTCGCCCGCGCCGTCCTCGACGTGCTGCGTCCGCAGGGGCTCGTCCGAGCGGAACTCCATCCGCACCTCCGTGCCCTCGCCCACGCCGCCGACGAACTCGACGCGCTCGGTGAGCGCCTGGATCAGCGACAGCCCCACCCCGTGCATGGCCTCGTCGGGCTCGGGCGTGCGCGGCTGGATACCCTCGCCGACGTCCCGGACCACGATCTCCAGCTGGGTGCCGTCGGGGCAGACGTAGACCTCGAGCGGACCCTCGCCGCCGGGATAGGCGTGCAGGACGACGTTGTTGCAGGCCTCGCTCACCGCGGTCTTGACGTCGGCGAGCAGCCCCTCGTCGAGGCCCACGGCACCGGCCAGTCCCCCGAGGGCCTGGCGCACGAGCGCGACGTTCTGAGGACGGTTGCTCAGGAGCAGGCGCAAGTCGGGCGGACTCATGCCCGGGCGCCTCTCATCGAGGGAACGTCGGCTTGGGAGCTCTGCACGGCGGCGTCACGAATATTCACTGAACCCGACCCCTCGAAACATCGCTGTCGAGGCGGCGGACTCCGGGACCTCCCGCGTTCCCACGACCGACGAGGCAGCCTACCGGGCCGCCACCTCGGTCCCGACTAGGGCGTTCGTCCGCCGCCCATTCCACCGGGGCGGTCGCGTATGCCAGGATGTATGGCGTGCGCAGGACGACGGTGCACCTGCCGGACGACCTCAAGGCCGCACTACAGCGCACAGCGGCAGGGCAGGGTCGAAGCGAGGCGGAGCTGATCCGCGAGGGCGTCCGCCTGGTCACGGAGCGCCACGCCACGCCCGAGCCCCGGCTACCGCTGTTCGAGAGCGGCGACGGCGCGCTGGCGGAAGAGGTGGACAAGGCGCTGGCCGAGTGATCCTCCTGGACACCAGCGGTCTCCTGGCCGCGCTCGACGGCAGCGACTCTCGGCACGGCGCCGCCGCCCACGCGCTGGCCGCGGCTGGCCCGCCGCGCCTGCTCTCCCCATTCGTCCTGGCCGAGGTGGACTACCTGGTCCGCACCAAGGTGGGCCCGGAGGCCCAGCGGGCGCTCCTGGGAGAGGTGGCGCGGGGCGCATACCGGGTGGAGTCGTTCTCGGCTGGAGACGTCGACGTGGCCCGGGCGGTGATGGAGCGCTGGTCGTCGCAGGAGCTCGACCTCGCCGACGCCTCGATCGTCGTCCTGGCCCACCGCCAGTCGAGGCGCGCGCGCTCGATCCGGGCGGCGACGGTGCCGGTCCAGGCGCCCTCGAAGCGCTCGCGGACGGCGGCGGCGCTGGCCAGATGGTCGTACTCGATGCGCCGGTGCTCGACGCGGTCGTCGTCGTGGACCAGCGCGTAGGCCGCGCGTGGGTCGCCGTCGAACGGCATTCCCACGCTGCCCGGGTTGACCAGCTCGAGCCCGCCCTCCGCCACCCGGCGGAACGGCAGGTGGGTGTGGCCGAACACCAGGCGCCGCTCGCCCACGCCGGCCAGCAGCTCGGCT
>VAXS01000228.1 GCA_005883255.1 Actinomycetota bacterium
ATCGCCGTGCTCGGCAACCACGACTGGCACGTCAATCGCCGCGACGAGCTGGTGGCCGTGCTCGAGGACGCGGGCGTGGTCGTGCTCGACCCCGGGGTGGCGACGTTCGACGCGCGCGGTCGCGACGTGGCGGTGGTGGGAGCCAAGGGGTTCGTCGGCGGCTTCCCCGGCTCGCACCTCCCAGACTTCGGCGAGCCGGTCCTGCGCCAGGTGTACGCCGAGTGCACGGCCGAGGTGGACGCGCTGGACCGGGGACTGCGCGAGGTGGCCGTGTGCTCGGTGCGGATCGTGCTGCTGCACTACGCGCCCGTGGTGGACACCCTCCGGGGCGAGCGCCGCGACATCTGGGCCTTCCTGGGCAGCGATCGCCTGGCGGCCCCGATCGTGGAGCACGACCCGCACCTCGTCCTGCACGGGCACGCGCACGGCGGCGCCTTCGCCGGCCGGATCGGCGAGGTGCCCGTCTACAACGTCTCGGTGCCGGTCACCGGCCGCGACTTCTGCGTGTTCGAGCTGGCCGGGGCGACGGCGGCCACCACGGCGGTGCACTGAGCGCCCGCTCAGGCGTAGTGGAGATCGTCGAGGTCGGCGGCCTCCACCGGCCGGGCGCAGGTGGGGCAGTACCAGTGGGCCTCCAGCGAGGTCCCGCAGGCCGCGTGGCGCGGCGGCTCGGCGCCCGACTGGCGCGCGCCCCAGTCGGACAGGAGGCGCAGCACGCCGGCCAGCCCGCGGCCGCCGTCGGTGAGCTCATACACGAACCGCGGCGGACGATCGGAGTAGGCCTCGGCCATCAGCAGGCCCTGCGCCTCCAGCCGCCGCAGCCGCTGGGTGAGGATGTTGGGGGCGATGCCGGGCAGCGCCTCCTGCAGGTCGCCGAAGCGGCGGGGACCGTCGAGCAGCGCCGCCACCACGCCCAGGGTCCAGCGGTCGCCCACGGTCTCCAGGGCGGCGTCGAGCGGCGTGATGGGCGCGCGGGCCATGAACCCTGAGGCTACCGTGTTAGGCTAGTGACTTGCTAATCGCTAGTGACTAGGGAGAACAGAATGACTGCACTCGCAGAGTTGGAGACCACGATCCAGACCGCCGCCGAGAAGGTGGGCCCCGCGGTGGTCGGCCTCGGCCGCGGCTGGGGCCTGGGGACGGGCGTCGTCGTCGCCGCCGGCCGCGTCCTGACCAACGCCCACAACCTTCGCGGCGACGAGGCCACCGTCACCTTCGCCGGCGGCCGGCGCGAGACCGGCCGGGTGGCCGGCGTCGACCTGGACGTCGACCTGGCGGCCATCGAGGTGGACACCGGCGACGTCGAGCCCGTCGCCTGGGACCCCGAGGCCGGCCCGCCCGCCCTGGGCACCGCCGTGCTGGCGCTGGCCAACCCCGGGGGGCGCGGCCTGCGCGTGACCACCGGCTTCGTGTCGTCCGCCGAGCGCCGCTTCCGCGGCCCGCGCGGGCGGCGGATCGCCGGGGCCATCGAGCACACCGCTCCCCTCCCCCGGGGCTCCTCGGGCGGCCCGCTGGTCGACTCCGAGGGCCGGCTGCTGGGACTGAACACGATCCGCCAGGAGGGCGGCTTGATCCTGGCGATCCCCGCCGACGCCGGGCTGGCCCGGCGCGCCGACGCCCTGTGGCGCGGCGAGCCGGCGCAGCGCGCGCGCCTGGGCGTGGCGATCGCCCCGCCGCGGGTCGCCCGGCGGCTGCGCAAGGCGGTCGGCCTTCCGGAGCGCGACGGCCTGCTGGTCCGCGCGGTCGAGGACGACAGCCCCGCCGGTCGGGCGGGCGTGCAGCCCGGCGACCTGGTGGTGGCGGTGGACCGCCGCCCGGTGGAGGGCGTGGACGTCCTCTACGAGGTGCTCGACGCCGGTCCCGACCAGGTGCGCCTGACGCTGGTCCGGGGCGAGCAGGAGCGCGACGTCGAGGTGGCGCTGACGGGAGCGGAGGCGGCGTGATGACCGAGACGATGCTCGAGGACACCGCCTCCGTGGACGCCGAGGCCCTGGACGCCTACTCGCGCACGGTCACCGGGGTGGCCGACCGCGTGGCGCCCGCCGTCGCCAACCTCCGGGTCATGCGCCGGGCGCGCGGCGGGCAGTTGCCCGCCGGCGCCGGCAGCGGCGTCGTCCTCACGCCCGACGGCTTCATCCTCACCTCGGCGCACGTGGTGGCCGGCCCGCGCCGCTCGGGCGGGCGGGCCTCGTTCACCGACGGCCGCGAGGTCCGCTTCGAGGTGGTGGGCGCCGATCCCCTCTCCGACCTCGCCGTGCTCCGCGCCGACGCCCGCGATCTCGCGGCCGCCGAGCTGGGCGACGCCGAGGCGCTGCGCGTGGGCCAGCTGGTGGTGGCGATCGGCAACCCCAACGGCTTCGCCGGCTC
>VAXS01000229.1 GCA_005883255.1 Actinomycetota bacterium
TGGCCAAGAAGGGCTGGGCGAGCAAGCACCGCTTCCACGTGGGCGGCACAATCCGCGTGCTCACCCCGTCGAGCCGGCACGTCACGCTGCGGATCCGCGGCCTGTACACCGATCGCCTGAGCTTCGGCGGCGACTACATCGTGCCGGCCGCGACCGTGGCCGCCGACTACGGGATCAAGGACGAGCAGTACTCGCTGGTCCGCTTCCAGCCGGGCGCGGATCGTCAACACGCTGGCGCTCTCCATCCACGAGCGCACCCGCGAACTGGGGATGCTGCGCGCCATCGGCACCTCCCGGCGCCAGGTGCGCCGGATCGTGCGCTACGAGTCGGTGATCACCGCGCTGATCGGCGCGGCGCTGGGGATGGTGCTGGGCGTGTGCTTCGCGCTGATCATCTCCCGGCCGCTGGAGAGCCAGGGGTTCGCGCTCGAGTTCCCCGTGGGGACGCTGCTGCTCCTCCTGGTGCTGGCCGCGCTGGCCGGCGTGGTGGCGGCGATCGGTCCCGCGCGCCGGGCCGCCCGGCTCAACGTCCTGGACGCCCTGGCCTACGAGTGACGAACAGCAGGACGCACAGCAGGGCCGTGGCCCCGCAGTAGCCCACCTCCACCCGCAGGATCTGGTCGCCGATCGCCGGCGCCACCAGCCAGCCCACGAAGGCGCCGCCGGCCAGGAGCCAGCAGGCCGCGGCCACGCCCGCGCGGTCGCGAGCCAGCGCCGCCTGGTTGAGCGTGCCCGCCAAGAGGTGGAAGCCCATCCCCACGCCCATCAGCGCCAGCCCGCCCCGGGCGTAGTGGAAGGAGCCGCCGAACACCGCGTGCATGACCGGCGGCCCCACCGCCAGCAGCCCCACCGTGACCGCCAGCGAGAAGGCGCCGATGGCCAGCGCGGTGAGCGCGATCGCCCGCCGGAACGCCGCCCGCCCGGCGGTGGCCTCCAGCCCGGCCAGGTGCGGCAGCAGCGCGATCTGCACCGCCTGGAAGAGCTGCAGCGGGGCGCGGGCGATCAGCAGCACGTTGAACACGAAGCCGGCCAGGGCCGCGCGGGTGGCGAAGGCGTCGACCGTGAGGACCGGCGCGTTGAGCAGGACCTGCTCGGCGGCCATGATCCCCAGCACCGCCACCGCGAAGCCGGCGCCGCGGGTGAGCGTTACGTCGCTCAGGGCCTCCTCCGCGCCCTCCGCGCCCGGCCCCTCCAGCGCCGCGTCGGCCGCCGGGGCCAGCGGCGAGCCCCCGGCCCGCCGCCCGGCCACGGGAATCACCAGCAGGGAGAGCAGCGGGGCGGCGGCCACACCGGCCGCCACCAGCGTCTGCCCGCCCCCGACCGCGGCCGCCACCAGCGGGAAGGCCAGGCGCGCGGCCGCGTCCACGAACACCAGCCCGCTGAGCGTGAGGAACCGCTTGTGCCCGCCCAGCCACCCGCGGGCGAAGAAGGCCGCGCCGTAGGTGCTGGTCCCCGCCACCAGCGCCCAGAACAGCGCGGCCGACCCGTCGAAGACGTGGTCCTGGATCGGTCCCCGCGCGGCCAGCGCGGCGGCCACGAACACCAGGCCGAACCCCGCCTGGATCGCCGCCGGCACCCGCAGCGGATGCTGGTGCAGGCCGGTCGCCCGCCGGGCCGCGATCGTCCGCGACAGCAGCTGCTCGATCGGCCGGTAGATCGTGGAGATGACGATGAACATCACCGACCACAGCAGGACGATCCGCTTGTACGACGGCGCGTCGAGGACGTGGCTGGCGGCCGAGAAGAAGCCGAAGGTGAGCAGCCCGGTCAGCGCCAGCGCGACGGAGAGGATGGCGGCGGCGCGCCCGTAGCCGGCGGCGGCGCGCTCCTCGGAGGCGGGCTGGCGCACGCGCGGAAGTATCCTGGGAAGAGGCCGCAGAATGACCGTGCGCACCGAGACCGACCGCGTGCACCTCGCCCGGGCGATCGAGATCGCCGAGCGGGGCCGTGGCCGCGTCAGCCCCAATCCCCTGGTGGGCGCGGTGATCGCGCGCGACGGCGAGCCCGTCGCGGAGGGCTGGCACGACCGGTTGGGGGGTCCGCACGCCGAGCGCGAGGCCATCGCCGCCGCCGGCGAGGCCGACCTGCGCGGCGCCACGCTCTACGTCTCGCTGGAGCCCTGCTGCCACCGGGGCCGCACGCCGCCCTGCACCGACGCGATCGTCGAGGCCGGGATCGGCCGGGTGGTCGTGGGCTCCGACGATCCCACCGAGAAGGCGTCGGGTCGGGGGCTGGGCATCCTGCGCGACGAGGGGATCGAGGTGGAGGTGGCCGGCGGCGAGCTGGCCGCGCGGGCCCGCCTCCTCAACCAGCCCTTCCGCAAGCACGCCCGCACCGGCCGGCCCTGGGTCATGTTCAAGGCGGCGATGTCGCTGGACGGGAAGGTGGCCACCGAGAGCGGCGACTCCAAGTGGATCTCGGGACAGGCGAGCCGCGACGTCGCCCACCGCTGGCGGGCCGAGCTGGACGCGGTCGCGGTGGGGGTGGGGACGGCCCTGGCCGACGACCCGCGGCTCACCGCGCGGCTCCCCGACGTCCACCGCCAGCCCCGCCGCGTGGTGTTCGACTCCACCGCCCGGCTGCCCGTGAGCTGGGCGGGCGACGTCACCTCGATGCTGCTGGAGGGCGGCCCCCACCTGGCCGGCGCCTTCCTGGACGCCGGCGAGATCGACGAGCTGCGCCTGTTCCTGGCGCCGCTGGTGCTGGGCGGTCGGGCCGCCCGCGCGACGCTGGAGGGCGAGGGGGCCGAGACCATCGCCGACGCGGTCCGCGCGCTCACCGTCGACTGCGAGACCGTCGGCGACGACCTGCTGGTGTCGGCCCGGCTGCGGGAGTGGTGATGTTCACCGGGCTGGTGCAGGGGCTGGGCACCGTGGCCGAGGCCGGCGGCGGACGGCTGGTGGTGGAGACGCCGCTGGCCTCCGAGCTGCGGCAGGGGGACTCGGTGGCGGTGAACGGCGTGTGCCTGACCGCCACCGGGGTCGAGGACGGCCGCTTCGCCGCCGACGTGATGGAGGAGACGCTGCGGCGCTCGTCGCTGGGCTCGCTGCAGGCGGGCGCGCCGGTGAACGTGGAGCTGCCCATGCGCGCGTCGGACCGGCTGGGCGGGCACATCGTCCAGGGCCACGTCGACGGCACCGGGACCGTGCGCGAGCATTCCGACGAGGGGACCGCCCGGCGCCTGACGATCGAGGTCGAGCCCGAGCTGCTGCGCTACGTCGTCGAGAAGGGACCGATCGCGGTCGACGGCGTCTCGCTGACCGTGACCGCGCTGGACGGCGACTCGTTCGAGGTGTCGCTGGTCCCCGAGACGCTGGAGCGCACCACGCTCGGCCGCGCCTGGCCGGGCGACCTGGTCAACCTCGAGGTGGACGTGCTGGCCAAGTACGTGGAGAGGTTGGTCGCCAGATGAGCACCGCACGCACGGGGTTCGCCACCATCGAGGAGGCGCTGGAGGACGTCCGCACCGGGCGGATGGTGGTCGTCTGCGACGGCGAGGACCGCGAGAACGAGGGCGACCTGGTGCTGGCCGCCCAGTTCGCCACGCCCGACGCCGTCAACTTCATGGCCAAGGAGGCGCGCGGGCTGATCTGCCTGGCGCTGACGCCCGAGCGCTGCGACGCTCTGGGGCTGGACCTCATGGCGGCCAAGAACGAGTCGCCGCTGCAGACGGCGTTCACGATCACGATCGAGGCGCGCGAGGGGGTCACCACCGGGATCTCGGCGCACGACCGGGCGCGCACGATCCAGGCGGCGATCGACCCGGACGCGGGCGCGGACGCCCTGGTCCAGCCCGGTCACGTCCTCCCGCTCAAGGCCAAGTCGGGCGGCGTGCTGGAGCGCACCGGCCACACCGAGGCGGGCGTCGACCTGGCGCGCCTGGCCGGGCTCATCCCGGCCGCGGTGATCTGCGAGATCATGAACGACGACGGGACGATGGCCCGGGTCCCCGACCTGGCGCGCTACTGCGAGCGCCACGAGCTGAAGATGCTCGCGGGTGGACGGCAAGCACCACGTGGCGATGGTCAAGGGCGAGGTCTCCGGGCGCGAGGACGTGCTGGTCCGGGTGCACTCCGAGTGCCTGACCGGCGACGTGTTCCATTCGCTGCGCTGCGACTGCGGCGAGCAGCTCGAGTCGGCGCTGGCGATGATCGAGCGCGAGGGCCAGGGCGTGCTGCTGTACCTGGCCCAGGAGGGCCGGGGGATCGGCCTGCTCAACAAGCTGCGCGCCTACAAGCTCCAGGAGGACGGCCTGGACACCGTGGACGCCAACCTCAAGCTGGGGCTGCCGCCCGACCTGCGGGACTATGGGATCGGCGCCCAGATCCTGGTCGACCTGGGCCTGTCCAGCATCCGCATCCTCACCAACAACCCCAAGAAGATCATCGGGATGGAGGGCTACGGCCTGTCGGTCACAGACCAGGTGCCGATCGAGTCGGTGCCCAACCCGCACAACGAGGCCTACCTGCGCGCGAAGCGCGAGCGCCTGGGCCACACCCTGCATCACCAGGGGCTGGCCCTGGACGAGGAGATGCTGCACGAGGAGGAGCGGCGGGACGAGGAGGAGCGACGGGACGAGGAGGAGCGACGGGGGCGGGACGGGCGTCGCGAGGACGAGTGAGCGACCCCCGGTACGCCATCGCCGCCGGGCGCTTCTACCAGGACGTGGCCGAGCGCCTGGTCGCGGGCGCACGCGAGGTGCTGGAGGCCGGGGGCGCGGAGGGGATAGACGTGCTCGACGTGCCCGGGGCCTTCGAGCTGCCGCTGGCCGCCAGCTACGCCGCCGAGTCCGGCCGCTACGCGGGGGTGGTGTGCGTGGGCGCGGTCATCCGCGGCGAGACCACGCACTACGACCACGTGTGCGCCGAGGCGGCCCGCGGCATCCAGGACGTGCAGCTGCGCACGGGGGTCCCCTGCGGGTTCGGCGTCCTCACCTGCGAGACGATGGAGCAGGCGCTGGCGCGGTCGGGCGGCTACAAGCGTCACGAGGGCCGGAACGCCGCCCAGGCCGTCCTGCGGATGGCGCAGCTGCGGGCGGAGCTGGCGGGCTAGTCGCCGCCGTCGGCGCCCTTCGGACGCTTGCCGTGCTTGTGGTGCTTGCTGGGCGCCGGGCCGGCGGCCGGCGCGGGTGTCGGGGCGGGCGTGGCCGTCGAAGGAGGCTGCGAGGGGGCGACGGTGGGCGGCGGGCCGAGCCTCGCGGCCCCGACCACGCGGGGATCGACGGTCGACGTCCCGGCGGCGGAGGCCAGCGCCCCGCCCAGGGCCAGCGCGCCCAGCACCACCAGCGCCAGCACCGCCCGGGGCGGCGTGGCGCCGGTCCGCCGGGGCCGGGGGAGGCGGATCGGCACCTCGGTCGCTCCCGTGCCGGCGGCGGCCGCCGCCTCGGGAGGCAGGGCCGCGGTAGCCGCGGTGGAGGCGTCGCCCAGCCGCCGG
>VAXS01000230.1 GCA_005883255.1 Actinomycetota bacterium
ACGCACCTCCTCGGCGTCGCGCTCCTCGATCTCCACGTCGTCGCCGGTGGCGATCGCCGGGTCGACGGACGAGGTGGGGCCCACGAACACGAACGGGACGCCGGCGGCCTGGGCGGCCAGCGCGTGGCCGTAGGTGCCGACCTTGTTGGCGGTATCGCCGTTGGCCGCCATCCGGTCGAACCCCAAGACGACGGCGTCCACCGCGCCCGCCCGCACCAGTCCGGCCGCGGCGGCATCGACCACCAGGTCGTGCGCGATCCCCAGCCGCCGCAGCTCCCAGGTGGTCAGCCGCGCGCCCTGGAGCAGGGGTCGGGTCTCGCAGGCCAGCACGTGGACCGCGGCCTGGCGCTGGGCCAGCGCGGCGATCGCGCCCAGCGCGCTTCCCGGCCCGCCGCAGGCCAGGGCGCCCGTGTTGCAGTGGGTGAGGATCCGCCGGACCCCCAGCTCGGCCAGCAGGTCGGCGCCCAGGCGCGCCTGGGCGGCGCCGGCGGCGGCGTTCTCGGCGTCGATCGCCTCCGCCTCGGCGCGCGCGGCCGCCGCCAGCCTCGGGCCTGCGCCCGCGCCCCGGGCCGCGCCGACCACCCGATCCACCGCCCAGCCCAGGTTCGCGGCGGTGGGACGGGCGCTCCTCAGCACGGCCGCCGCCCGGTCCAGCGCCGCCAGCGTGGGCTCGTGCGCCGCGTCCATCGCCAGCCCGTAGCCGGCCGCCACGCCGATCAGCGGCGCGCCGCGGACGGCCAGGCGTCGGAGCGCCCCGGCCACGGCCGCGCCGTCCGCCAGCTCGATCACGCGCTCCTCCCAGGGCAGCGCGGTCTGGTCGAGCGCGTGCAGGCGCTCGCCGTCCCAGCGCAGCGGCGCCGGCGCCCCGGCCCGCGTGGGAGCGCCGGTCGCGGCCATGAGCCTTAGCCGAGCCGGTTCTCGATCCCCATCGGTCGCGGCGCCGCCTCGGGCTCGACCGCGGGGGCGTCCTCGGGCGGCTCGACGCCCAGCGTCTGCGCGAGCTCGCCGCTCTCGTACATCTCGCTGACGATGTCGCAGCCGCCCACCAGCTCGCCGCGGACGAACAGCTGCGGGATCGTGGGCCACTCGGAGATGGCCGACAGCTCCTGGCGGATGCGCGGGTCGGGCAGGACGTCCACCGCCGCGAACGGGTGGCCGACCGCCTGCAGCGCGCCCACCGTCCGGGCCGAGAAGCCGCACGCCGGCTGCTCGGGCGTGCCCTTCATGAACAGGATCACGTCGTGCTCGTCGATGGCCTGCTGGATGGCCTCGCGAATGGGATTGCTCTCGCTCATTGAGTCCTCGTCTTGATCGACAACGCGTGGATGGGGCCCCCGACTTCCTCGCCGAACACGTCGTAGACGAGGCGATGCTGCTCGAGGCGGCTCTTACCGGCGAAGGCGGGCGCGGTCACGGTGGCCCGGAAGTGGTCGCCGGTGCCGTTGAGGTCCTCCACCTCGGCCTCGGCTCCGGGGATCCCGGCCTCGATTCGCCGCTTCAGCTCCTCTGCCGTGGGCATGCTCACCTCAGGTTAGCGCCGCCAGCTCTGCCGCTACACTTCGTAAAGCATGATCACGCTCACCGACAACGGCGCCGAGAAGGTCCGGGAGTTCCTGAGCAAGCAGAGCTCGGGCGTGGACACCGCCGGCCTGCGCGTCGGCGTCCGGGGTGGCGGGTGCTCCGGGTTTCAGTACGCGCTGGCGTTCGACGTCGAGCGCGACGGCGACTCGGTATTCGAGAGCCACGGGATCCGCCTCCTGGTGGACGGCCAGAGCATGCCCTACGTGAGCGGGGCCCAGGTGGACTACGTCGACGGCCTCCAGGGCGCCGGCTTCCAGGTCAACAACCCCAACGTGATCGCCGCCTGCGGCTGCGGCTCCTCGTTCCGCGTCGCGGACGAGGAAGAGGTCTCCGCGGTCTGAGGCGGACGGCGGCGCTCGCGGGCGCTGCCGCCCTGCTCCTCCTGTGCGCCGCCGGCTGCGGCGGCGGGCATGCGCTCCCGACGCTCGCCACCGGGCTCACCGAGTACGACCCCGCGGTGCTCGCCGGACCGGAGCCGGTGGCGCTGCGCCCGCGCTTCGCCCGGGTCGCCGTGTTGTGGTCGGCGGTCCAGCCGCGTCGCGACGCCCCGCCGAACTGGGACGCGCCCGGCGCCGGGGGCTTCAGCGTCCGCGCCCAGTTGCACGCCCTCCGCGCCGCCCGGCAGCGCGCCGGCGGCGGGTTCGAGCCGGTGGCGACCTTCTACTCGACGCCGCCCTGGGCCGCCCGCCGCCCGAGCGGGTGCCTGCCGCCCGGCGGCGGCAACCCCAACGCGCTCGCGCCCTCGCCGGCGGCCCTGCCCGCCTACCGGCGGCTGGTGGAGTCGTTCCTGGCACTGGCCCGGGCCGAGGGCGTGCCCGTCCGCTACCTGAGCGCCTGGAACGAGCCGAACTCGTGGTCGTTCCTGGCGCCCCAGCGGGCGCGCTGCACGACCGCCGCGCCCTCGCTGGCGGCCGCGGAGTACGCGCCGCTGCTCCGCGGGCTGCGCTCGGCGCTCGCCGCCGCGCCGGGCGACCAGCGGGTGGTGGTGGGGGAGGCGTCCAGCCCGTACGCCGCCCGGCCGGGGATCAGCACGGTGACGGAGCTGGTCGCCGCGCTCCCGCCCGACGTCCTGTGCGCCGGCCCGATCTGGGCGCAGCACCAGTACGCGGGAGACGCCGACGGCGTGGGCCCCGCCGAACGCGCCCTCGCCGCCCGCCCG
>VAXS01000132.1 GCA_005883255.1 Actinomycetota bacterium
TCCAGCGACGGCGGCCACGACGGTGCGATGACGACCACGTCGGGCCCGCTCACCACCACCACCACCACCACGACCACCAGCAGCGACGGCCACCACTAGCGGGCCGCGTCCACTTCCTGGCCGGTCCTGTGCACCCGGCTGGACATTTGGTCGATACGGATCGCGAGCCGCGTGACCCCCGTCCCGGCGGGTCGTCTCAGCGGGTGGAAAGGGGCCACGGCCCAGGTGCTGATCGAACAGGAGCCGGAATGAGGAAGCTCGCAACCATCTCTATCGCCGCCGCGCTGGCGGCGCTCATGGCGCTGGCCTCGCCGGCGCTGGCCAGCGGTCCTCGCCCCGCGCGGGCGACCGATCGCAACCACGACGGGCTCCCCGACAGCTGGGAGCGCCACTTCCACCTCACCCTGCGGGTGAACCAGGCGCGACGCAACCCGGACCACGACGGCTTGAACAACCTGCAGGAGTTCCGCGACCGCACGAACCCCCGCAAGGCGGACACCGACGGCGACGGGATCAAGGACGGCGCGGAGATGCGCCTGGGCCTGAACCCGCGCTCGCGCGACTCCAACCACGACGGCGTGGAGGACGACGACGAGCACGCCGGGACGATCGCCTCGTTCGACGGGACCACGTTGACCATCACGCCCGCCGCCGGCGGGGCCCCGGTCAGCGGCACCGTCGACGCCACCACTCGCATCGAGTGCGAGACCGCCGAGCAGGACGAGGCCGACGAGGCGGCGCCCTCGACGACCACCGCCCGCGCCAGCGAGGACGGCGATCGCAGCGGCAGCGGCGACGTCACCAGCGGAGAGAGCAACACCTCCGGCGAGAACGAGCAGGGCGACGACGAGGCGCGCGCCTGCACGACCGCCGACCTCACGCAGGGCACGCCGGTCCACGAGGCCGAGCTCGAGAACGGCGTGTTCAAGCAGGTCGAGCTGGTGAAGTAGTCCGCGGACTCGCCGGCGGGCGCGGGGCTACGAGATCGCCACCATCCGCTCGATGGGCAGCCGCGCCCGGCCGGCGACGTCCTGCGGCACGCGCACCTCGTGCACCAGGTCGCGGAGGCTGTCCCGCAGCTTCGGCAGCGTGATCATCTTCATGAAGCGGCAGGTGGCCGCCTCGTTGGCGGCGATGAACTCGGTGTCGGGAGCGGCCTGGCGCAGCGGGTGCAGCATCCCGGTCTCGGTGGCCACGATCGCTGTGTCGCCCGGTCGGGCCTGGCGCGCGTAGTCGAGCATCCCGCCGGTGGAGAGCATGTGCACGCCCTCGGACTCGACGTCGCCGGCGGCCACGTACTCCATGACGCTGGTCGAGCAGCCGCACTCCGGATGGATGAGGAAGTCCGCGCCCGGGTGGGCCGCCCGGGTGGCCTCGATGTCGCCGGGGCGGATGCCCGCATGCACATGGCACTCGCCCGACCACACGTGCATCCGCCGGCCGGTGCGCTGCTCCACGTAGGCGCCCAGCCACATGTCGGGGCCGAACAGGATCTCGGTGTCGGGGCCGTGCTCCCGGTAGATGTGCTCGACCACCGCCACGGCGTTGGACGACGTGCAGCAGTAGTCGGTCTCGGCCTTGACCTCGGCGCTGGTGTTGACGTACATGACCACCACCGCGCCGGGGTGCTCGGCCTTCCACTTCCGCAGCTCGTCGGCGGTGATCGAGTCCGCCAGCGAGCAGCCGGCCTCCAGGTCGGGGATCAGCACGGTCTTGTCCGGCGAGAGGATCGAGGCGGTCTCCGCCATGAAGTGCACGCCGCAGAACACGATCGCGTCGGCGTCGGTGCTGGCTGCCTGGCGCGAGAGCCCCAGGGAGTCCCCCACGAAATCGGCCACGTCCTGCACCTCGGGCACCTGGTAGTTGTGGGCCAGGATCACCGCGTTGCGGGCGCGCGCCAGCTCGCGGACCTCGGCCTGGAGGGCGGGGACGTTCTCGAGTGTGAGGAGGTTCATGGGAGGGGCCGCAGGACGAGGGAGAGGTCGAGCGCCCGCGCGCTGTGCGTGAGCGCTCCGATCGACACGAATTGTAGGCCCACCGACCCGATTTCCCCCAGCGCGTCCAGCGTGAAGCCGCCGCTGGCCTCCAGGGCCGCCCGCCCGTCCACCCGCGCCACCGCCGCGCGCAGCTCCTCCACCGACATGTTGTCGAGCAGGATCCGCCGGGCGCCGGCCGCCAGCGCCTCGTCGATCTCCTCCGGCGTGCGGCACTCGACCTCCAGCGGGAGCTCGGGCGCGGCGGCCCGGGCGCGCCGGACCGCCTCGCCCACCCCGCCGGCCAGCGCGGCGTGGTTCTCCTTGATGAGGATCTCGTCGTAGAGCCCGGCCCGGTGGTTCCTCCCGCCCCCCGCCCGCACCGCCGCCTTCTCCAGCGCCCGCAGGCCAGGCGTGGTCTTGCGGGTGTCGAGCACCTGGACGCCGCTGCCCTGCAGCGTCCGCACGCAGCGGGCGGTGAGCGTGGCGATCCCGGACAGCCGTCCGAGGAAGTTGAGCGCCACCCGCTCGGCCGCCAGCAGGCCCGCCGCCGTGCCCTCGGCCGCCAGCACCGGCCCGCCCTCGCGCCATTCGCCCTCGGGCGCCAGGCGCTCCAGGCGCACCTCCGGATCCGTGGAGCGGAACGTCAGCTCGGCGGCGTCCAGCCCGTAGAGCACTCCCGGCTCCTTCTGGACGATCTCCGCCCGCGCCCGCGCCCCATCGGGCACCACCGCCCGCGTGGTCACGTCGCCGTCGCCCACGTCCTCGACCAGCGCGCGGGTGACCAGCTCGGGCAGGGTCTGCGCCGCCATCAGGCTTCCCGCAGCACGTCGACGGTGTGGAACGTGGGGTCGGCGGCGCCGTGCAGGCGGGCGCCGGCGGCGCTGAGCGCGCGCAGGTAGGCGACGACCTCGGCCGTCACGCACTCGCCGGGCAGCAGGGCGGGGATCCCCGGCGGATAGCCGGCGATCGACTCGGCGGAGACCCGGCCCACGGCCGCGTCCACCGGCACCGATTCGGCCGGGCCCAGGAAGGCGTCCCGCGGAGGCACCACCGGATCGGCGTGCAGCGACGCCGCGGGCTGGGGGACCGTCGGGGCCTGGCCCGGCCGGCGGATGTCCGCCAGCTCGGCCGCCAGGTCGTGGGCGAAGCGCTCCAGGGCGTCCAGCGGCTGGCCGATCCCCAGGACCAGCACCAGCGTGGCGTGGGTGGCCAGCTCGACGTGCACGTCCGAGCCCCGGCGCAGCGCGTCGGCCACCTCGAAGCCCGTGCACCCGGTGGCCCGCACGTCGATGACGATCCGCAGCGGGTCGCGGGCGGCCACGCCGGGCTGACCCACCAGCTCGTCGGACACCAGGCGGCAGCCGTCGATGGCCGCGATCGCCTCGCGGGCCCGGGCGGCGGCGGCCAGCGTGCGGCCCAGCAGGTCCTGACCGTGGATCGCCAGCTGGCGCCGGGCGGCGTCCAGCGAGGCGTAGAGCAGCGACGAGGGGCTGGTCGAGGAGACCAGGCGCACCGCGACTGGTCGACCACCAGGGCGGCCCCGTGGCGGTGGGCGACCTCCGCCAGCGCCTCCACATCGGCCACCATTCCGTAGTAGGTGGGCGAGACCGCGAACGCCGCCCGCGCGCCGCCGGCCGCCGCCAGCGCCTCCTCCAGCGCCTCCGGCGGCAGGCCGTGCGCCAGCCCCAGGTCGTCGTCGTAGGCGGGCGGGACCCACACGGGCATCCCGCCCGAGAGCACCAGTCCGTCCACGACGCTGCCGTGCGAGTTGCGCTGCACCGCCACCCGGGCGCCGGGCGGGGCCACCGCCAGGCACAGCGCGTGGTTGCCCTGCGTGGCCCCGTTGGTGAGGAACCAGGTGCGTCCGGAGCCGTGCAGGGCCGCCGCCAGCTCCTGGGCCACCGCGAACGGCGTGGGGTCCGGGGGCGGGACGTCGATGCCCCGCGTGTCGCGGGGGATGTCCAGCAGCAGCGCCGGATCGCCCAGCGCGTGGCGCAGCTCCGGGTCGGCGCCGGCCCCGCCCTTGTGACCGGGGACGTGGAAGCGCGTGGGCTCGCGGTAGCCGTAGGCGGAGATCGCGTCCAGGTAGGGCGCGGTCTGCTGCTCCAGGTCGCCGCGCTCCGCGGTCAGCTCGCCTCCTGGAGCAGGTAGGCGCGCGCCAGGTCGTCGAGGTCGCCGTCGAGCACCCGCTGGACGTCGCCGATCTCCACGCCGGTGCGCAGGTCCTTGACCTGCTTGTAGGGATGCAGGACGTAGTTGCGGATCTGCGAGCCGAAGTTGACGTCCTGGGCCTGGCCGCGCTCGCGGGCGATCTCCTCGCGCCGCCTGCGCTCCTCGAGCTCCACCAGCCGCGAGCGCAGCATCGCCAGGGCCGTCTGCTTGTTGGCCGACTGGGAGCGCTCGTTCTGGCACTGGACCACGAGGCCGGTGGGCTTGTGCGTGATGCGCACCGCCGAGTCGGTCTTGTTGACGTGCTGGCCGCCCGCGCCGCTGGCGCGGTAGGTGTCGACCTGCAGGTCCTCCTCGTCGATGTCCACGTCGGCCGCCTCCACCACCGGCGAGACCTCGACCCCGGCGAACGACGTCTGCCGGCGGTGGGCAGCGTCGAACGGCGACAGGCGCACCAGCCGGTGCACGCCCTTCTCGGCCGAGTACAGGCCGTAGGCGTTCTCGCCGCTGACCCGGAAGGTGGCCGACTTGATGCCCGCCTCCTCCCCGGGGCTGGCCTCCAGCAGCCCGACGTCGAATCCGCGCTTCTCGGCCCAGCGCATCTCCATGCGCAGCACCATCTCGGCCCAGTCCTGGGCGTCGGTCCCCCCCGCGCCGGCGTTGACCGTCACCAGCGCGTCGCCCGAGTCGTAGCGACCGGAGAACAGGCGCTGCTCCTCCAGCTCGCCCAGGCGCCGCTCCACCGAGTCGAACTGCTCGGCCAGCTCGCCGGCCAGCGAGTCGTCCTCGGCGGCCAGCTCCACCAGGCCCTCGAGGTCGCCGACGTCGCGCTCCAGGGCGCGCCAGGTCTCAAGGCGGCGGCGCAGGCGCGCGTGCTCGGCGCTCACCTGGGCGGCGCGGGCCTGGTCGTCCCAGAAGCCCGGCTCGCCCATCTGCTGCTCCAGCGACGCGGCGCGCCGCTCCACGGAGGGCGGGTCAAAGGTAGTCCGCGAGCAGCTTGAGCTGGTCGCGGATGGCCGCGAGCCGCTGCGGCGTGGGCTCCGAGGCGGGCGTGGTCGCCATTACGCCCCGTGGCACTTCTTGTATTTCTTGCCCGACCCGCACCAGCAGGGGTCGTTGCGGCCGATCTGGTCGGCCTGGTCGACCCGCCGCTGCTCGACCACCGGAAGCGCCTCGAGCTGGCTGTCGCCGTCGCCGTCGCCGGCGGCCGCCTGGGCGGCGATGACGTCGTCCAGCTCGGCCTCCGAGACCCCGGCGGCCAGCGCCATGGCCGCCCGGCCGTCCACCGGGCCGCCGCCCGAGTAGGAGACGCTGCCCGCGCGGGTGGAGGAGCCGCCAGCGGCCCGGCTCGGGATCGGCGTGGGCGCCGCCCCTGGGCCCGCGCCGTCCGCGCCCTCGACCTCCACCTCGACGTTGAACACCATGCGCGCGAAGTCCGACCAGATCGCGTGCATGAGGTCCTGGAAGAGCGTGAAGGCCTCGTTCTTGTAGGCCACCAGGGGATCGATCTGGGCGAACCCGCGCAGGTGGATGCCCTCGCGCAGGTAGTCCATGTCGTAGAGGTGCTCGCGCCAGCGCTGGTCGATGATCTCCAGCAGCAGGTAGCGCTCCAGTGCCCGCATGAGCTCGTCGCCCAGCTCCTCCTCGCGCTCCTGGTAGAGCTCGTGCGCGTCCTCGACCAGCATGCGCCGGATCTCGTCGCGCTCGAGCTGGTCGACGTCGAGCTCGTCGGCGTCGACGTCGACGTCCCAGATCTGGCGCAGCTGGGTGAACAGCCCGTCGACGTCCCACTCCTCGACGAAGTCGCCGGGCGTGTACTCCTCGACCATCCGCCCCACCACCTGGGCGATCTGGTCGCGGGCCTCGTCGCCCATGTCCCGGCCCTCCAGGATGCGGTCGCGATACTCGTAGACGACCTCGCGCTGCTGGTTCATGACGTCGTCGAACTCGAGCACGCGCTTGCGGATGAGGAAGTTCTGCTCCTCGACCTTGCGCTGGGCCTTCTCGATCTGCTTGGAGAGCATCCCGGCCGAGATCGGCTCCTCCCGGCCCTCGTCGTCGGTGGTGCCCAGACGGTCGAGGATCCGGTAGATCCGGTCACCGGCGAACAGGCGCACCAGGTCGTCCTCGGCGGAGAGGAAGAAGCGCGACTGGCCGGGGTCGCCCTGGCGGCCGGAGCGGCCGCGCAGCTGGTTGTCGATCCGCCGGGCCTCGTGGCGCTCGGTGCCGCAGATGAACAGCCCGCCGGCCTCCAGCACCTCCGCGCGCTCGGCCTCCACCCGCTCGCTGACCTTGGGCAGGATCTGCTGGAAGGTCTGGTCGTAGTCCGGGTCGCCCGGCTGCAGGCCGAGCTTGGCCAGCTCCAGCCGCGTGAGGTGCTCGGGGTTGCCGCCCAGCTTGATGTCCACGCCGCGGCCGGCCATGTTGGTGGCGATCGTGACCGCGCCCTTGCGGCCCGCCTCGGCGATGGTCTCGCCCTCGCGCTCGGCGTGCTCGGGCTTGGCGTTGAGCACCGTGTGCTTGATGCCCAGGGCGTCCAGCCGCTGGCTGAGCATCTCCGAGACCTCGACCGAGATCGTCCCCACCAGCACCGGCTGGCCGCGCTCGTGCCGCTCGCGGATCTCGCCCAGCACCGCCTCCCACTTGCCGTCCTTGGTCTTGTAGATCTCGTCGTTGCGGTCGTCGCGGACCATGGGGACGTTGGTGGGGATCTCCACCACCGGCAGCTTGTAGATCTTCATGAACTCGGTGGCCTCGGTGAGCGCCGTGCCGGTCATCCCCGCGAGCTTCTGGTACATGCGGAAGTAGTTCTGGAGCGTCACCGTGGCCAGCGTCTGGTTCTCCTCCTGGACGGCCACGCCTTCCTTGGCCTCGACCGCCTGGTGCAGGCCCTCCGACCAGCGGCGCCCCTCCAGGATGCGGCCCGTGAACTCGTCGATGATCTTGACCTCACCGTCGATCACCGCGTAGTCGTCGTCGCGCCTGTACAGCGACTCGGCCTTCAGCGACTGGATGAGGTGGTTGACCAGGTGGCCGTTCTCGGCGCGGTAGAGGTGGTCGATCCCCAGGAAGCGCTCGGACTTGGCCACGCCCTGCTCGGTGATCGAGACCGTCTTGTGCTTCTCGTCGTACTCGTAGTCGAAGTCGGCCACGAACGCCTTCTTCTCCTGTGGCGACATGCCCTCGGGCGCCTTGCCCGCCTTCAGCTGCGGCGCCAGCCGGGCGAACTGGGCATAGAGGTCCGCGGCCTGCTCGGGGGCGCCGGAGATGATCAGCGGGGTGCGGGCCTCGTCGATGAGGATGTTGTCGACCTCGTCCACGATCCCGTAGCTGTGGATCCAGGACCGCCGCTTGCCGTCGGCGTCCCAGCTCTCCCAGCCCTCGGGCTTCTCGCGCCCGCCGTTCTGGACCTTCTCCTCGAGTGACATCGCCATGTTGTCGCGCAGGTAGTCGAACCCGAACTCGGAGTTCGTCCCGTAGGTGACGTCGGCGGCGTAGGCGGCGCGCTTCTCCTCGTAGGGCTGCATGTTCTGCAGCACGCCGACGCTCACGCCCAGGGCCCGGTAGATCGGCTCCATCCACTCGGCGTCGCGGCGGGCCAGGTAGTCGTTCACCGTCACCAGGTGCACGCCCCGGCCGGCGAAGGAGTTCAGGACGATGGGCAGCGTGGCGGTGAGCGTCTTGCCCTCGCCGGTCCTCATCTCGGCGATGGCGCCGTCGTGCAGCACCATGCCGCCGATCAGCTGGACGTCGAAGTGGCGCAGCCCCAGCGTGCGCTTGGAGGCCTCGCGGACCAGCGCGAACGTCTCGTACAGCAGGTCCTCGAGCGATTCGCCGTTGCGCGCGCGCTCACGCAGCTCGTCGGCGGCGGTGCGGAGCTCCTCCTCTTCGAGGAGCTCCATCTCGGGCTCGTAGTCGTTGATCCGGGCCACCCGCTGCTCGTAGGCGCGGTACTGCTTGGCCTCGCCCAGGCGCAGTGCCCGATCCAGGATGGACATGGGGCTAGCCTAGCAACGGCCCGGCGCTCTCCGGCCGGGCGGAATCGGCCTCTCAGGCGGCCGGCGAGACGCCTCCCGGCATGCCCCCGGCGCGGGCCTCGCGCCGGTTGCGACGCTTGTCGCGGTGGCGCTTGACCTGGCGCCCCAGGTCCTCCGCGCACAGGTTGATCGAGTGGACCATGTCGCGGGAGGCGTCTCGGGCGCGGAGCGTGACGCCCTTGAGGTGAAGGGTGGCCTCGGCCACGTGGCGGTCGGCGATGGCGGGGTTGCGCTCCTCCCGCATCTCCACCTCGAGCTCGGCCAGCGGCGAGACCTGGCGCGCGATCTTCCCGAACCGCTTCTCGACGTGCTCCCGAAGGTCGTCGGTGACCTGGGTGTTGCGTCCCTTGACTGAGATCCGCACGTGCGCGCTCCTCTCGGGTCGGACGTTCTCTCCCCGCCGCTGATCGTACGCCGGGCCGTCCGGTTTGCCTACCCCACCAGCCTCTGCCCCGCCCGCCGGAGGGCGCGGGCATAGGTCAGGGCCACCACCTCGGCCGTGCCGGCGCGGCGCAGGGCCCGGGCGCAGGCGTCGAGCGTGGCGCCGGTGGTGTGGACGTCGTCCACCAGCGCCACCCGGAGCGGAGCCGGAGCGCGGGCGACCACCTCCACCCGCCCGGGCGCGCGGCGCAGCGCCCGCGGGGCGCCCACCTGCCGGGCAGGCGGGCCGCGCCGCCGCAGGCAGCGCGAGAGCGGCCGGCCGGCGCGGCGCGCCAGCGCGCGGGCCAGGCGCTCCGCCGGATCGAACCCCCGCGCCCGCCGACGAGCCGGGTGCGTGGGGACAGGGACGAGCGTGGCATCGTCGAGCAGGGCCGCCGGCGCGCCGGCGGCGATCTGGGCGGCCATGAGGTCGGCGGCGGCCAGCACGCCCTGGAACTTGAGCTGCGCCACCAGCGCTCGGGCCGGCCCGGCGTGCGCCACCGGCGCCCAGGCGCGCGCGAAGGCCGCGCGCGCGGCTGGACAGGTCCCGCAGGGAGCCGGCAGCGCGCACCGCGGGCAGCGCGCGCCGCGCAGCCACGGCAGCTCCGCCCGGCAGTCCCCGCACAGCCGTTCCGCCGCGGCGCCGAGCGCCTCGCCGCAGGCCGCGCAGCGGGGCGGCGCCACCAGCGCCAGCACCTCCGCCCCCACCCAGCGGGCGAAGCCGCCGGGCTGCACGGCGCGGACCAGGGACAGGGGCGCGGGCATGCCGACAGGCTGGCGCGCGGCGGCTCGCGGGAGGCGCGGGGATTGCGACAATCCGCGCGCGCGATCATGCCGCTCGCCGTCTCACCCGACGCCTCGTGGACGTTCGCGCCCGGGGTGGTGGCGCTCCTGGCCGTGCTCGGCGGCGTCTACGCGCGGCGCTTTCGGCAGGCCCGGCGCGAGGCCGGTCCCCGGGGAGCGTCCGGCTGGCGGGCGGCCAGCTTCGGCGGCGGGCTGGTCCTCCTGGTGGCGGCGCTCCTGTCGCCGCTGGACCGACTGAGCGACCAGCTGTTCGTCATGCACATGGTCCAGCACCTGCTGATCCTCGACCTGGCGACGATCCTGCTCATCCTGGGGCTCACCCGGGTCATCCTGCGCCCGGTCACGCGCCGGGTGCAGGCGCTCGAGCACGCCGCCGGCCCGCTCGCCCACCCCGCCTTCGCGGTGCTGCTGTACGTCGGGGGCATGGCGCTCTGGCACGTCCCCGCGCTCTACGACGCCGCGCTCCGGCATCCGGCGCTGCACGCGCTCGAGCACGTCACGTTCGGCGTGGCGGGCGCCCTGTACTGGTGGCACCTGCTCTCCCCCATCCGCAGCCGCCACCGGCTGGGGGGACTGGGCCCCGTGGCCTACATGTTCACCGCGAAGCTGGGGGTGGGGCTGCTGGGCGTGCTGCTCACCTTCTCGCCCACCGCGCTGTACTCGTTCTACGAGCACCGCCCCCGGTACTGGGGCATGAGCGCCGTCACCGACCAGAACGTGGGCGGGGCGGTGATGGCCATCCAGCAGTCGCTGGTGATGGGGATCGCGCTGGTTGTCCTGCTCTTCCGCCAGCTGGCCGAGTCCGAGCGCGAGGCCGCGCGGGCCGAGCGCTACGCCGCCTAATCGCCGCCCTCCTAGATCGGCGG
>VAXS01000179.1 GCA_005883255.1 Actinomycetota bacterium
TGGAGGAGGAGTTCGGCGTGTCGGCGACCGCGGTGGCCGCCGCCGCGCCCGCCGGGGCCGCGGCAGCCGCGGCCGGCGACGGCGGTGAGGCCGCCGAGGAGCAGTCGACGTTCGACGTCGTCCTCCAGAGCGCGGGCGACAAGAAGATCCAGGTGATCAAGGTCGTGCGGGCCGCGACGGGCCTGGGCCTCAAGGAGGCCAAGGCGCTGGTCGACGAGGCGCCCAAGCCGATCAAGGAGGGCGCAGAGAGGGAGGACGCCGACAAGCTCAAGGCCGACCTCGAAGAGGCCGGCGCCACCGTCGAGCTCAAGTAGCCCTGCGCCGCGCCGTCACCGCCCTCGCCGCGGCCGCGCTCACCCTGGGTGCGCCGGCCGCGGCGGCCGGCGCCTCCAGCCAGCTCGACTCCGGCCCGGCGGCCTCGGCCAGCAGCCGCTCGCACGTCCCCGTCGGGGGCCATCCGGCGGGCGTCGTTCCGTTCACGCCGTCGCCCAAGCTGCGCCGGCCCCGGCGCAGCGAGCACCTGCCGGCGTTCTGGGCCGACGGCGGGCGCTGCTCGGTGGGCTGCTGGCCGTCCGGGGCCATCCCGGGCTGGCCGCTGAAGCCGTTCCACGCCCAGCACGCCATCCGCGCCGGGCTCAACGAACTGCGCACCGGCTCGATGCACATCGGGATCGACATCCAGGCCTGGAACGGGCAGGCGGTGTACGCCATGCAGGGCGGGACCGCCCAGGTGACCCGGGCCGGGATCGACACCCGCGTCCGTGTCGGCCGCTTCCTCTACTGGCACGTGATCCCCTCGGTCTCGGACGGTCAGCACGTCACTCCCTACCGGACCGTGGTGGGCCACGTCCTCACCCCCGCCGGGCACCTCCACCTGTCCGAGGTGCTGGACGCCGCCGCCAACTACTACATCAACCCCCTCCGCCCCGGCGGGCGGGTCCTCGCGCCCTACCGGGACCTGGCGCCGCCGGTGATCGGGACCCCCCACGTCGATTCCGGCGGCGTGGTGGACGTCGCGGCCTACGACCCCCAGACCTTCGTGGTCCACACCACGTACTCGACGCCGGTGCTGGCACCCGCCGCGCTCGCCTACCGGCTCTACGACCGGGCGGGGCGTCCGCTGACCGCGCTGCGCTGGGCCCTGCGGGGAACGCACGTGTATCCGTTCTCGCTGGCCTGGACGATCTACTGGCCGGGCTCCCGCGGCGGCGGCTGGCTGTGCTTCGCCTACCACCCCCGGTGCACGCCGAACTGGCACTACCGGCTGGCGGGTGGCCTGGCGCCCCGGCTGCCCTCCGGCCACTACCGGCTGACCACGTACGCCTGGGACTGGGCGGGGAACACCATCGCCCGCGACGACGACGTCACCGTCCACTAGGTCGCGCCGGGGAAGGCGACGGCCGGCGCGCGGGGGACGGCGTACGGCGGCCGGGTGGCGAGCGGCCGGAATCCCCGCTACACTCCGCCCCGATCGGCCTATAGCCGTAGCCACCCAGCAGTAGGGGTCTCCGCCACATACGGGGGTTCCGGGGTGGGGTCCGTGAGAGTCGGTCGCCCTTGCGTGGGGCCATCAGCCTGCTGTGCTATCTTGGCAGGCGTAGTTCGTTGCGCCCGCCCCGCCGTATCTCGACCAGTCTGAGGAGTCGCCCACGTGGCTGCAGTTGATGCTCCCCGGGCGCGCCGCACCTTCGCGCGCCTGGAAAAGGTTCTCGATGTCCCCAACCTCATCGACATCCAGCGCAAGTCCTTTGCCTGGCTGACCGATCCCCAGTCCGGTGGTCTCCGCGAGACCATCGACGACATCTCGCCGATCGAGGATTACACCGGCAATCTCGCCGTCCAGTTCGGCGAGTTCACGTTCGACGATCCGGTGGCCCCGATCGACGAGTGCCGCGAGAAGGACCTCACCTACGCCCGGCCCCTGACGGTCACCGTCGCCTTCGTCAACCGCGAGACCGGCGAGATCCGCGAGCAGTCGGTCTTCATGGGCGACTTCCCGTGGATGACCGACTGGGGCACGTTCATCATCAACGGGACCGAGCGCGTCGTGGTCACGCAGCTCGTGCGTTCCCCGGGCGCCTACCTGATGGAGCCCAAGGACCGCGAGAAGCAGGTCTTCATCGCCAACCTGATGCCCGCCCGCGGCTCCTGGCTGGAGCTGGAGATCGACAAGAAGGGCAAGGTCTTCGTCCGCATCGACCGCAAGCGCAAGCTGCCGGTCACCGTGCTCCTGCGGGCCATGGGCTACGC